>CAUPZU010000009.1:0-103220 GCA_963516025.1 Acinetobacter lwoffii | reverse complement strand
TGTGCATTCTACAGGATTCCCAACCCAATACAACCCCTATTTTTAAATAATTCAGAAAAATCATCACGACTGTTTATTTATTCTACAAAAAATACAGGTTTTTCTATTTTTCACTCAAAATTTATTCAATTATTGATGTTTTAAAGTAGTTTATTTACTTATCAATGGGTATTTCTAGTTAATTTAATTGCTATATCTATCTAAAATTTTTTATTGTTTTTATTTCAGATCAAACACAACAGATGAGTTAATAAAATAGATTTACTATGGAATCCCTTACCCATTTTAAAAATATAATCCTCATCCATCCATTAAAATTCCATTCAACAAGATAATCACTCTATAGATAAACTCTGGTTAAATTGTTGAATGATTAAAATTAAGAGTGAAGCAATGCGAGAAGAAAGCAATCTTCAATGCACAGTTTTATTAGATGAAAAATAATTTAATAGGGATTCGAGCATTCATCATGATAGCCACCGATAACAATTGTATATTTTTTATTCACATTGAATTTCAGGCATAAAAAAACCGCTTAACGCGGTATCTTTTATCTCGACCATCTTGAAGGAGATGGTCGGAGCAGTAGGATTCGAACCTACGACCCCCTGGTCCCAAACCAGGTGCACTACCAGGCTGTGCTATGCTCCGATTTCAACTTTAAAAGTTGGGGTGAATGACGGGATTCGAACCCGCGACAACTGGAATCACAATCCAGGGCTCTACCAACTGAGCTACATCCACCATCATTTTGATTCTTAACATCAAGCGACCAAATGGCGCGCCTGACAGGATTCGAACCTGTGACCATCCGCTTAGAAGGCGGATGCTCTATCCAACTGAGCTACAAGCGCGTTACTGATGCAAACATCATTTGCCTTGAAGAATTGGTCGGAGCAGTAGGATTCGAACCTACGACCCCCTGGTCCCAAACCAGGTGCACTACCAGGCTGTGCTATGCTCCGATTCATCTCAGCTTTCGTATCGAACATCGTTCGGTACGGTGTGCATTCTAGGCGCGACGCCCGGAGACGTCAACACCTATATTTAAAAAAAACCGAAAAAACGCTTCAAGCGTTTATTTATCAATCGCTTCAGACATTTTTTATACAAATTTTAACGTTTTAGTCCGGCACTAAAGTTCAGCATGCGATCTAGAGGCAGTTTAGCTCGTTCAGCAAGTACCGGATCGACATGCACTTCCTGATCTTTATGCTGTAACACATGCAAGATACCATCCAGCTCGTTCATGGCCATCCAAGGACAATGCGCACAAGAACGACAAGTTGCCCCCTCTCCTGCGGTTGGTGCTTCAATCAGAATTTTATCCGGCACTGCCTGCTGCATTTTATAAAAAATACCGCGATCAGTAGCTACGATTAAACGCTGATTTGGCAAAGTTTGTGCTGCTTTAATTAATTGTGAGGTACTACCCACCGCATCGGCAATCTCGACCACAGACATCGGTGATTCGGGATGTACCAGAACTGCCGCATCTGGATAGAGCGCTTTCATATTGGCAATACCGCGTGAACGGAATTCTTCATGCACGATACAGGCGCCATCCCAGAGCAACATCTCTGCACCGGTTTTTTTCTGGATATAACGACCCAGATGCTGATCTGGTGCCCAGATGATTTTTTCGCCCAGACTGTCCAGATGTTCGATAATTTCCACTGCACAACTTGAAGTGACGACCCAATCGGCTCGGGCTTTCACGGCCGCTGACGTGTTGGCATAAACCACCACGGTATGATCCGGGTGCGCATCGCAAAAAGCGGTAAACTCATCGACAGGACAACCTAAGTCCAGTGAACAGGTCGCTTCCAAAGTTGGCATCAGCACGGTTTTATTGGGTGAAAGAATTTTAGAGGTTTCGCCCATAAATTTCACACCAGCTACCACAAGCGTTGAAGCTGGATGATCGCGACCAAAACGCGCCATTTCCAGTGAATCGGAAACACAGCCCCCCGTCAGTTCAGCCAGTTCTTGCACTTCAGGATCACAATAATAATGCGCCACCAAAACAGCATTCTGTTTTTCCAGCTCTGCTTTGATCTGTGCAAATTTGTCCAATTTTTCCTGCTGGCTCATTTGATGTTCTTGTGGAACACCTAAACGATCTAAATGCGCCTGCACAATCGATTTAGCTTCATTGGCTATTAATTTGGTCGCATCATTCATAACAACTCTTACTCTACCCTCATGGTTCACTATTCAATGAACCTTTCACCCTACATCCCGGTCATCTCTGGCGAAATGCTATTTTTGACCAGTCATTAAAAATCATTAAGTATAAAAAAAGCCCCACAACGGAGGCTTTATAAACAATCTGAATTATGAGCGATAATCTGCATTGATTTTTACGTAGTCATACGACAGGTCACAGGTATAAACCGTATCTTTTGCCTGACCTCGTCCAAGATCAACACGAATCGTCATTTCAGCCTGGGCCATCACACGTGCACCGGCTGCTTCAGTATAGTCTGCTGCCGCACCACCATCTTTGCAGATTTGTACATCATCTAACCAAACCTGAATTTTTGCAACGTCTAAATTTGGCACACCGGCATAACCAATCGCTGCCAGAATACGGCCCCAGTTTGGGTCAGAAGCAAAGATTGCGGTTTTGACCAGCGGTGAATGCGCAATGCTATAGGCAATATCGCAGCACTCTTGAGTATTGCCACCACCTTCTACAGTCACGGTAATGAATTTAGTCGCACCTTCACCATCACGTACAATCAGTTGCGCAAGGCGTTTCATGGTACGTGTCAATACGTCTAGCACCACTGCATAACGTGGATCTTCAGTCGAAGTGATTTCAGCACCACCGGCCTGACCTGTGGCAATAAAAATACATGAGTCATTGGTTGAGGTATCGCCATCAATGGTAATACGGTTAAACGATACATTGACTGTTTCAGTTAATAACTGTTGAACCAGTTCACGGCTGATCGGTGCATCCGTCGCAACATAGCCCAGCATGGTCGCCATATTCGGGCGAATCATGCCTGCACCTTTGGAAATACCGGTCATGGTATAAGTCACACCATCCAGCTCGAACTGTTCTGACGCACCTTTCGGAGTGGTATCTGTGGTCATGATTCCAGTCGCTGCATCGCCCCAGGCATCATCACGCAATGAATCCAGCGCAGGCTGTAAACCTGTAAGCAAACGCTCCATTGGAAGCTGCTCACCAATCACACCAGTCGAGAATGGCAACACTTCAGCAGCCTGTACGCCTGCAAGTTCAGCTAGCTTGGCACAGGTGGCTTCTGCATTTGCCATGCCTGTAGGACCTGTTCCTGCATTGGCATTGCCGGTATTGATTACCAGGTAACGTGGATTGCCAGCTTGCAAATGGGCTTTGGATACATGCACTGGAGCTGCGCAGAAGGCATTCTGAGTAAACACCCCTGCAACATTAGAGCCTGCAGCCAGTTCAAATATCACCAGGTCACGTCGGTTCTGATAGCGCACATAGGCTTCAGCCGAACCAATTTTAACCCCTTTCACCACATGCATCTGTGGCATAGATACGTCACCAACTGCCATTTTAAAGTCCAATATTGAAGTTTTAGAAAAATACAGCTTAGTTGATCTGCAACAAAAAATCGAGCCAAAGCCTGAGCCAGCCTGAGATTTGTTATGGATTTTCACAATAAAAAACCAGTCATCAAGACTGGTTTCTACATTTTTAAAATAAGCTATTTTTAATTTTGTGCAAGTTGTCCAGATTCGCTTAGCAAAGCCTGTTTCGCCTGTTGTTGACTTGCAGTAGAAAGTGCCGGATTTGTAGCGACAATACGGTCTGCATTTGCAGCATTAGCAGCTGCAATCGCAGCCGTCTGCAACACAATCGGACGATTCTGATTGGCAAAGGTATAACGGATGCCGGTACGTGGGCTTGCCACAGTCACTTGTGCATCGGTACGTTGTACTTGAGCAGTAGTCGTACCCACCGCTTGTTGAACTTTATCAATTGTTGTGGTCGCTGCAGTTTGTGCAAAACTTAAGGCAGGCATTGCCAAAGCGGCAATCATGAGCGTTTTTAATACTTTTTCCATTCAGGTTATTCCACTTTGAGGTGTTGAATGAGCCATTAAATAGCATTTAATTCCTAAGACTGCAAACAGTATTCAATTTCTGAAAAATCTTCATACATAAAAAAATCAGAGCCATGTGGTGGCTC
This sequence comes from Acinetobacter lwoffii, assembly GCA_963516025.1. Lineage (GTDB taxonomy): Bacteria > Pseudomonadota > Gammaproteobacteria > Pseudomonadales > Moraxellaceae > Acinetobacter > Acinetobacter lwoffii_R. The sequence goes on along the minus strand of CAUPZU010000009.1, from coordinate 99,025 downwards.
TGATTTTTTTAACACTGTTTAGATCTTGCCATGACACTGTTTGTATTTCAGGCCTGAACCACATGGACAAGGCGCATTACGACTTGCCGGTGGTTCAAAGACTGGTGCTACCGGATTGGCCTGAGCATTTTGCTCGGTAGTCACCTCATGTTCGCCTGCCAACAAGCCGTCAAACTCTTCATGAGATAACTGCAAACGCATTGCCTCAGCCTGTGCCTGCTGCTGTGCTTCCATTTCCGCCAGCTCTTCAGGGGTCGGTACGTGGATGCGTGACAGATCTGTTACGACATCTGACTTGATTGTACCCAGCATGTTTACAAACAGGTTATAAGCTTCTTTTTTGTATTCCTGTTCAGGATTCTTCTGCGCATAACCACGCAAATGAATGCCCTGACGCAAGTAATCCATAGCCGCCAGATGCTCTTTCCAATGACGGTCCAGAGAATTCAGCATAAAGTGGCGTTCAAGCGATGCTGCAGACTCTTCACCCATTTGTTCACGACGTGAACGGTAGCGATTCAGCACTTCATCGGTAATGCGCACCACCAAAGCTTCTTCATCCAGACGACGATCCTGTTCCAGCCATTGTCCGATAGGAAGATCCATCGAAAGATCTTCACGCAGCGCCAGTTCTAGACCTTCAATATCCCACTGGTCATGAATTGATTCAGGTGGAATATAGTTGGCGATCACACCCTGCATCACTTCACGGATCATTTCTTCAATATAATCCTGCAGTGAATTTTCCGCCAGAATGTCATCACGCTGACTATAAATGATCTTACGCTGTTCGTTATTCACGTCATCGTATTTCAGCAAGTTCTTACGAATATCGAAGTTACGTGCTTCCACTTTACGCTGGGCATTTTCAATCGAGCGAGACACCATTTTGTGCTCAATCGCTTCATCTTCCTGCAAACCCATGGCACGCATCATGCCAACCACGCGATCACCGGCGAAAATACGCATCAAGTCATCTTCAAGTGACAGGTAGAAACGTGATACACCCGGGTCACCTTGACGACCGGCACGACCACGCAGCTGGTTATCGATACGGCGTGATTCATGACGCTCGGAACCGATAATATGCAAACCGCCTGAATCCAGCACAGCCTGGTGATTAACATCCCATTCTGCTTTCAGACGCGTTTCATCTTCAGGAGTCGGGTTTTCAATTTTAGCCAGCAACGCCTTCCAGTTACCACCCAAGAGAATATCGGTACCACGACCGGCCATGTTGGTGGCAATCGTCACTGCACGCGGCGCACCGGCCTGCGCAATAATATCGGCTTCACGTTCGTGCTGTTTGGCATTCAGTACTTCATGCTGGATACCTGCAGCTTTTAGCTTATCCGACAGAATCTCAGAAGCTTCAATCGTTGCTGTACCAATCAAGATTGGCGCAACACCTGCTTCATGCACACGCTGAATTTCTTGAATAATCGCGTTATATTTCCCTTCACGATTTAAGTAAATTAAATCGTTATGGTCTTGACGAATCATTGGACGGTGAGTCGGAATCAGTACCACATCCAGGCCATAAATTTCTTTCATTTCCGCTGCTTCGGTATCAGCAGTACCGGTCATACCGGATAATTTTTTATACAGACGGAAATAGTTCTGGAAGGTTGTGGTTGCCAGAGTCTGGTTTTCTGGCTGGATTTCCAGACCTTCTTTGGCTTCTACGGCTTGGTGCAAGCCTTCAGACCAACGGCGTCCCGGCATGGTACGACCGGTATTTTCATCGACAATAATCACTTCACCATCGTTGATGATGTATTGGACATTACGTTGATAGAGATAATGCGCACGAATCGCTGCAGTGACATGATGCAACAGGTTCAGGTTCGACGCTGAATACAGGCTCTCGCCTTCTGCCAGCAAGCCCATTTCAATCAATTCACTTTCAATGGTTTCAAAACCCACTTCCGTAATTTCAACTGAACGCTGTTTTTCATCAATCCAGAAGTGACCGCCATCCGGCACTTTCTCTTCTTTCTGTGCCTGTAATTTTGGTGGAATATTATTGATGGCTGCATAAAGCTGTGAAGAATCTTCACTTTGACCGGAAATAATCAACGGGGTACGCGCTTCATCAATCAGGATCGAATCGACCTCATCGATAATGGCATAGGTCAAACCACGCTGCTTTTTCTCTGCTAGCGAGAACACCATGTTGTCACGCAGGTAGTCAAAGCCAAATTCGTTATTGGTACCGTAAGTAATATCGGCACGATAAGCTTCCGCTTTTTCCATCGGATTTTGCATGGAATAAATAATGCCGATGCTTAGACCTAAAAATTCGAATAATGGACGGTTTAACTCGGCATCACGTTGCGCCAGGTAATCGTTCACGGTAATGACATGTACACCTTGGCCACTGATGGCATTCAGATAACAGGCCAAAGTACCCATCAGGGTTTTACCTTCACCGGTACGCATTTCTGCGATTTTACCTTCATGCAAGGTAATACCACCGATCAGCTGCACGTCATAATGACGCATGCCCATCACCCGCTTCGCGGCTTCACGACAGACTGCAAATGCTTCAGGCAGTAATTTATCGAGGGTTTCACCCTTATTATATCGTTGTTTGAATTCTTCAGTTTTTGCAGATAAGTCTGCATCGCTAAGGGTAGATATCGTCGGCTCGAGCACATTAATCTTGTCTACGATTTTACGCATGCGTTTGAGTTCGCGCTCATTTTTGGTACCGAAGATTCCTCCGATCAGACTTGCCAACATGAATAGACTCTCTAAATCTTGCTTGTCAAATGAATATGTTCTTAGTCGTTATTATGGTGCTAGAAATTTGAACTACAAGGGTTTTGCTGTAAAACCGCTAAAAAAATCTGATCCTTAGTTCTAGCCCTAAGATCTAAGGCAAAGTAATGTAGCAAATTTTCCCTGTGCAACATAGTCAATTAAGTGACTGATTTTTGCGCTTCTGGATAGATGCATTTCCCACTTATGCAATTTACTCATAAAGAAAGCAAAAAACACTATTTTTAATCATAAAAAAATTGGTTCATATTAAATCGTATCTCGACACTAAAAGACCAATTGAGGCTAAAAAGATGAGTTTACGTTTAGGCGATACCGCACCGAATTTTGAACAGCAATCCAGTGAAGGCCTGATTAATTTTTATGATTTTCTGGGTGATAGCTGGGGCATTTTATTTTCACACCCTGCCGACTATACACCGGTATGTACGACTGAACTTGGCTATACCGCAAAACTGAAAGATGAGTTTGCAAAACGTGGTGTTAAAGCGATTGCCTTGTCAGTTGATGATGTGGAGTCGCATCATGGCTGGATTAAAGATATTAATGAAACCCAGAACGCCACGGTGAATTTCCCGATCATTGCCGATCAGGATCGTAAAGTTTCCGAGCTATATGACTTTATTCATCCAAATGCCAGCGAAACGCTAACAGTTCGTTCTTTAGTGGTCGTTGATCCCAATAAAAAAGTCCGTTTGATTATTACTTATCCTGCATCGACCGGCCGTAATTTCCATGAAATCTTGCGTGTGGTGGACTCCCTGCAACTCACCGATAGCCATAAAGTAGCAACGCCTGCGAACTGGCAGCATGGCGATGATGTGGTGATTGTTCCCTCACTGAAAGACGAGGAAGAAATCAAGCAACGTTTTCCAAAAGGTTATACCGCGGTTAAACCTTATTTACGCCTCACGCCCCATCCTGAGCAAAATTAAAAGGACTCCTTTTTAATTTTGCGCAAGACAAGCGAAGCGCGTAGCACAGGATAAGATGGAGCTCGTAGTAAAGGATAAGAGAAACTCTATTTTCCACATTTTATACTTTATCGAATACGACAGTGACGTGCCACGGATTCGATTTGTTGATACAGCCTGTCTTCGGATAGGCTTTTTTATATTCAAAATTCCATACCCACTTTAAACTTGAAATAACAAAAACAACATCTACGCTCTGTATGAAAATCTGCATATTTCCAATTCTCATGAGTGGCTACCTCCTAACCACAGGTTGCATGACTACGCCTGCCCTGCCTGAACCTCAACGTCCTCAGCATTGGGGACAGCCCATTCATCAGAATCATAATTTTCATCAAATCAGCAATTTTGTTTATCGTAGTGAGCAGCCTTCAACTGAACTCATTCCTTTATTAAAGCAGCATCAAATCAATGTGGTTATTAATTTACGTTCACGGGATCAAGACAGCTTTGTTTTGAGCAATGAAAACTTTCAGCTACATCATGTACCCATACATACCTGGGCAATTGATCGGGAAGATTTATTGAAAATTATGCTACTGATTCAGCAAGCACAACAAAATCACCAAAAGGTGCTCCTGCATTGTTATCGCGGTTCAGACCGCACTGGTGCAAGTGTCGCCATGTACCGAATTATTTTTGAACATTGGCCGATTGAGCAGGCGCTACAGGAAATGAAACATGGCGGTTATGGCTTTCATGCCATTTGGAGCAATATCGAAAATTTATTTACCCCTGAAAATGTAAAATGGATTCGCGAGCAACTCAAGAATCCATCTACAGAAACTTTGATTAATACAAAGAATTAACGCTTATCCAGCGGCACCCAGTCATTCACCCAAGCTGATTTCATATTCAGGCTGGCATCAGACGCAATTTTCTTACGAAGTGCATCTGCAGTCTCACGGTCTTTGGACGGCCCCACCATGATACGTACACCTTTAGACGTTGAGCTTTTGGTTACTTTATAACCTTTGGCACGCAGTTTGGCTGCTACAGCATCTGCATTGGCTTCATTCGCTGCCAGTGCCACCTGCACCATCCATTGCTTGTCCTCTTCACCTTCCAGTAACTTACGCGCCTGTTCAGCTTCTGCTTTCTTCTTGGCTTCTTCGGCTGCAGCCTTTTTCTTGGCTTCTTCAGCTTTACGCTTTTCGTCGGCCTTACGTTTTTCTTCGGCTGCTTTACGTTCAGCTTCTTTCTTTTCAGCCGCTTTACGCTCTTCCTCGGTTTTACGTTTTGCTTCAGCCGCCTTACGTTCTGCTTCGGCTTTTTGCTGTTGTTCTAACTTGCGTTTTTCTTCAGCGGCTTTACTTTCAGCAGCTTTACGCTCTGCTTCTTTCTTGGCTGCATCAGTAGAACTATTGGCTTTTTGTTGGTCCAGCTGCTGCTGGGCTAACTTTTTTTCTTGCACCGCTTTTTCTTCAGCCAGACGTTTCTGCTTGGCCTGTTCGTCTTCAACCAGTTCTGGCGGAATATTATCGGAACTTTGCTGTCCCAGGCGGTGTGCATTCAGGGCAGCATATTCTTCAGCCGCTTTACGCGCAGCATCTGCTTCAGCCTGCTGTTGCATCGCTAAAAATTCGGCTGCACGTGCTTCCTGCTCTGCAACCGATTTTTCCCGGTCACGACGTTGCTGTTCAAGTAAACGCTTTTCTGTTTCCACATCGACCGTCAAAGAACCGAGCGAATGATTGCCTGTCTCTTTATTTTCAACTTCCGCAGCCTGTGCCGGATTTTGCTGACGGTCCTGATTGATTTCATCTTGGCCTTTCAGGAGTAATGCTGCCAATAAAACACCACCACCGAGTAAAACAACACCGCCCATCCAGCGCTGTTTGTTATTCATTGACATTCTTCCAAATACTCCCATACCGCTTCTAAGGTATGAAATGATCCACATACCAAAATCAGCTGATTATTATCTGTTTGATCCAGTGCTGATTTAAAAGCTAATTTTACATTGTCAAATTGTTCTACCGCCTCACCGTTTAAAGCATCAGCCAAAACTGTGACCTCTGCCGCACGTGGAACGGATAATGGTGCAATTTTCCACAATTGCGCCGTGTCTTTCAATAACTTGACGACAGAATTTATATCTTTATCTGCCAGCATTGAAAATACACAAATGACTTCATTATATTTTTGATTGTAATTTAAATAATCTCGTAATTGTTTCAATAGAAATTCGACCCCATGCGGGTTGTGTCCTGCATCAAAAATCACGGTTTTATTCTGGATTTGACGGATTTCAAACCGTCCCGGCAATTTTGCCGTTTGAATGCCTTGTGCAATTGCCTGCTGGCTGACGTTTAATTCGCTCAGCAGAATGGCGGCCACGGCGGTAGAAATATTATCTAATGCCAGTGAACCTGTAGGGAGTTTTAAGGTCGTACCTGATGAAGCAAAAGCCCAGCTTTGGCCATCTTCAAAGGCTTCATAAAAATAATCCCGGTTGATTGCATACAAGGGTGCTTTACATTCTTGGGCTTTATTTAGAATGGCTTGCGGTATCTGTTGCTGTCCACCAAATACCACGGGAATATCCGGGCGAATAATTCCGGCCTTTTCAAAAGCAATTTTCTCAATGGTGTCACCAAGCCAGTCGGTATGATCCAGACCAATATTGGTAATTACCGCCACATCTGGATTGACCACATTGACCACATCCAGACGGCCGCCTAAACCCACTTCCAGTACCCAGACATCACAGCCTTGATCTTTAAAAATCACAAAAGCAGCCAGTGTCGTGGCTTCAAAGAAAGATAGGCTCAAACCGCATTCGCGACGAGCCTGATCGACCTGAACAAAAGCATCAATGAGCAACTGATCTTCAACTTCAATGCCGCGTAATTTCACACGTTCATTGAAACGGTACACGTGTGGAGACTGATATAGCCCGACCTTGAAGCCTTGTGCATTCAGGATCGCGGCTAGTGTAGTGGTGGTTGAACCCTTACCATTGGTTCCAGCCACCGTCAGCACTTTGGCTTCTGGACGTGTCACTCCCAGCTTTTCAGCCACCGGAATAACCCGTTCCAGACCTAAATCAATACCCGTAACGTGAACATGGCTCCAATAATCGAGCCATGTGTTTAAAGAATCTGTTGCTAATGGTGCTGTGTTCAATGCAAATTCATCAACTTCGTAACGATACGATAAACTGTATCACGTAATGCATGACGGTGAACAATCTGATCGATTACCCCATGATCAAGCAAGTATTCCGCGCGCTGGAACGGTTCTTCCAGTTTCTCACGTACGGTTTGTTCGATCACACGTTTACCGGCGAAGCCAATCATCGCTTTCGGTTCAGCAATATGTACATCACCCAGCATTGCCAATGATGCGGTCACACCGCCGTACACTGGATGAGTCAGTACCACGACATAAGGCAGACCTGCTTCTTTTAAACGCTGGATCGCAGCCGAAGTGCGCGCCATTTGCATCAGGGACAACATGCCTTCCTGCATACGTGCACCACCCGAAGCAGCAAAACAGATCAGGGGCTGACGGGTTTCAATCGCACGTTCTGCCGCCTGAACAAAGCGGTCACCGACCACTGTACCCATAGAACCGCCCATGAAGTCGAACTCAAACGCACAGGCAATCATCGGTACGCCTTTCAGCAAACCCTGAATTACCACCAGTGCTTCAGTTTCACCGGTTTTCTTTTGCGCTTCAGCCATACGGTCTGGATAGGCTTTACTATCGACAAATTTCAGGGGATCTTTGGCTATAAATTCCTGACCCAATTCTGTTTGTACCTGATCAAAGAACCAGTTCAGACGTTCACGGGCTTTCATACGCAAATGTTCATCACATTGCGGACAGACATAGGCATTAAATGACATGGCAGTACGGGTCACCAATGCATGACATTCAGGACACTCAATCGTAGGCTCGGTAAATGTCGCTTTATATGCCGTTTGCTCATCGGGTACCTGAATGCCCGGAACAGTACGCTCCGTCCATGGGGTCGATGGGCTCAGAATTTTGCCTGATTTCACTTGTTGACTCATACTAACTCATCGAGCGCTGCTCGAAGCTCCTTGACTTTATTCACCGTCGCAATAACGGCTTGTTCTGGTGCGAGCGTTGCAAACTGCTTTACAAACGCACTACCCACAATAACTGCATCGGCAGCAACACCCATCGCTTTCGCAGATGCAGCATCACTGATACCGAAACCTACGCCTACAGGAACATCAGTCACAGCTTTAATCTTTTGAATGCGTGCAGCGGCTTCAGAGACATCTAAAGTTGCTGCACCGGTCACGCCTTTCAGTGACACATAGTAAATAAAGCCGCTGGCCTGTTTTGCTACATGTTGAATACGTGCATCGGTTGAAGTTGGTGCCAGCAGGAAAATCTGATCCATATCATATTTTTCCAGTACTTCACCCAGACCTTGTGCTTCTTCTGGTGGCAAGTCCACCAGCAGTACACCATCTACTCCACATTCATAGGCATAAGCCACAAACTTTTCATAGCCAATCACTTCAACCGGATTCAGATAACCCATCAGTACCACTGGTGTTTCGCGATCTTTCAAGCGAAATTCTTTCACCATGTGCAGGGCATCCAGGGTATTGGTTCCACCTGCCAGAGCACGTTCAGCAGCTAGTGCAATCACCGGCCCATCTGCCATCGGGTCCGAGAAAGGAAGTCCCAGCTCAATCACGTCGACACCCGCTTCCACCATCTCATGCAGCAAAGGCACTGTGACTTCTGGATGCGGATCACCCGCCATGACATAAGAAACTAAAGCTTTACGCTGTTGAGATTTAAGTTGTCCAAATCGTGTGGCTAAACGTGACATAGAGAGGTATTTTCCTTAACGTGTTTCAAACTTGAGGCATTGACTATGTAGAAATACAAGACATCGCATTGTAACGCTATTTTTTGTCCAATGAACAGTCTGCGATACCGACCTCGAGTACTTCATTTCCTGTGCGAAGATTTCAAAACAATTCGGAAGGGTCTATTTACGATTATTTTGATTTTTTTCACAATGATCAAAGATGCCTAATTTTGCTATTACCTAAAATCCTGAATATTTAGATAAACTTATTTTTATCATATAAAAATTAATAAAAATGCAGATGTTAGCGCATTCATTTAAAGTTTTCTGAAATTGCAAAACCTGCTTTATACTAGTCCTATTCTCTTACTTTTTTATCTCCTATGCAGACTGATTCTGAGGCTACAGTGCAGGCACGCGCCATTGCACTGCTGCCGCTTATTGTATTTTTAACCATATTTTTGGGTAGCGGGATCTATCATTCCCTGATCGGAACCGAGTTCGCGTTCTATCAGGTGAAAGCGCCTGTGGCTGCCCTGCCTGCGATTATCTTGGCTGCATTAGTGTATCGCGGCAAACTCAACCAGGGCATTGAGGAATTCCTCAGAGGTGCCAGTCATCCGAACTTAATCCTGATGTTTATGGTGTTTATGCTGGCAGGTGCTTTTGCCAGCGTCAGTAGCGCCATTGGCAGCGTCGACGCCACCGTGCAGATGGGCCTGTCGGTGATTCCACCTACATTTATTCTGCCGATGTTATTTGTGATCTCGGCCTTTATTGCTACGGCGATGGGTACCTCCATGGGCACCATTGCGGCCTGTGCGCCGATCGCTTTTGGTTTTACCCAGGTTACCGATATTGACGTGATTTATGCGATTGGTGCGGTCGTCGGTGGTGCCATGTTTGGTGATAACCTGTCCATGATTTCGGACACCACCATTGCGGCGACCACCAGCCAATGCGTACAACTGCGTGACAAGTTCAGGGTCAATGTCTGGATTGCGGTTCCAGCCTCAATCGTCACTATTCTGATTTATGTGTTGAGTACCGGCAGTAGCAATGCGGTGGAATACAAGGATTTTAACTGGCTTCTGGTTTTACCTTATATCGCCGTATTTATTTTAGCCTTTAGCCGTTTACACGTTCTGGCTGTACTGACCATTGGGGTGCTACTTTCCGGGTTGTTTGGCCTGTTTGCCACAGCTGAATTTGATCTGCTCAAACTGAATACTTCAATTTACGATGGCTTTGTCAGCATGTTTGAAGTGGCATTATTGTCGATGTTTCTGGGTGGCCTCTCGGCGATCATGCAACGAGAAGGCGGTTTACGCTGGCTGATTGAGCGCATTTATAGCTTGACCCGTCTGTTTAAAGTTGGGAAGCAACGTGCCGGCGAAATCGGGATTAGTTTTCTGGTGGTGTTTTCGAATATCTTTGTGGCCAATAATACCGTGGCGATTATTCTGTCGGGTGATATGGCGCGTGAAGTTGCCAAAGAATATGGCGTGGATCCCAAGCGTTCTGCAGCACTGATGGATATTTTTTCCTGCGTGGTACAGGGTTTGATTCCCTATGGCGCACAGTTATTGCTGGCCTGCTCCATTGCAAAAATCTCGCCGGTTGAACTGATTGGTGGTGTGTACTATTGCTGGAGTCTGGCGATTTTTGCGATTGCGGCGATTGCATTTAGATTCCCTCAAATCAAAGCCAATGCTTAATATCGTTATCCTCCCAAAATAAAAAAGCGACCGATACGGGTCGCTTTTTTTAGCTTCGCTGTTGGTGTAACTGCCTTTTTCGCTCTAACAACGTCTGTCCCGTGGCTGCCTTATAGGCCCGTGCCAAAGCCGACTGATCCGAATAATCCAGCTGCTCGGCGATTTCGGTCAGACCAAATCCCTGCTGCAACAACAGCTCGCAACGTTTAATCCGCTGCTGTTCCAGCAGTTTTTTAAATGAAGTGCCCTGTGTACTGAATAAGCGCTGCAAACTACGTGTCGACATCAACAACTGCCGGGCAAGCTGTTCAACTTTAATGGCCTGATGCTGGGTCCGCAGCTGTTCGACAATCATTTGCTGCGCCTGTTCCAAATGATTTTCAAGGGGCGGCTTGGCTGCAATCGCCTGTTCTGCCTGATGAACCAGTAACTGCAACAGCATTGGATCAGCCTGCTCAGACCGATGTGCCAGTCCTTGCAAATCCAGTTCTATGCCATAGTAGGCTTGGGAAAATCTCACCTCGCTGGCGAAAAACTTTTGATAATGCATTTGTCCCCTATCGGGCGCATGGGCAAAGCGTACACAACGGACTAACAGTTGATGATCCTGTAAAATGACACGTCCCAACTGTACCATCGCGGCCATGGTCAGTTCATTGAGCAGATTATATTTTTCGTCCAGATAGGCCCAAAATAATTCAATACTGTGTTCACGCTGCTTCAACTGCAAAGGTACAAACTCACTGCCATCAATCACCAGTCGTTGAAAACGCATAATATGGCGGATCATTTCCGCAACGCTGCTGCTTCGCGAAGCCATATAGCCGAGCACGCCAAAATGTTCTGGACGAATAACCTGCACGATCTCGAAAATTAGTTGTGGACAGTTTAAATGTTGCCGGGTTCTTAACAGAAGCTGATTTAATAATTCCAGCGGCACTTGCGTGGCAAAAGGCTGATCAATCAGGGGGACAAGCGCTTCATGTACATCTTGCAGAAAGTCAGCTTCCAAAGGCTCAATTTGCAGACTGCGCAGATAAGTCGCCCAAAGCTGAATATAACCATTGGATATTTTAATTTCTTGCATGCGCGCTTCCCGCTGCCTGCTTTAGTCTAAGCAGTTTTATTTTCATTTGGCATAAAATGTATAAAAATTGGCAAGCACTGTCAAAACAATTACGGCATTCCCCGACATACTGTCAGCATCGTCACAAAAAAGAACTTCTAAGATGAATGCAGTATTAAAATCTTCAATAAAGCCCGTGGTCCGGACCCAGCTTGATTTTAAACTGGATGAAATTCCGCGCTACTGGTTTGGCGGCGATCCCTTTCTGACCCGCATGTTCGATGCCTTGAGCCTGACCTTTCCAGATGGCGAGCGTTATTTTATTCAAAGTGTGCGCCTGTTCCGCGATCAGATCACAGACCTGGAACTGCAACAACGTGTGGCAGATTTTATTCGTCAGGAAGCACAGCACGGCATTGCCCATGAAAAGATGAACCAGCTGATGCGTGAACAAGGCATGCCCGTCGATGATTTTATCGAACGTTTAAATAATATGTTCGCCTATGACCTCAAACATCGTTCAGCACAGTTCAATATTGCCACGACGGCAGCGGCAGAACACTTGACCGCGCTGATGGCTGAAACTTTTTACGGTCAGAAATCCACCTTAAAAGACGGGCATCCTCATATACGTGCCATGTTTGCCTGGCATGCGATTGAAGAAATGGAACATCGTGATGTGGCTTTTGACGTGATGAAAGATGTCGCGAAAACACCTGAATGGATGCGCAAAATGACCCTGCTCAGCACGACATTTTTGATGTTTAGTTATACCGTCTATCGCGCCAATGTCATGCTGAAACATGATGGCTTCAGTGTCTTGGAGCGTTTGCAAATGAACCTGAAAGGACTGCCTTGGTTGTTTGGCCGTAACGGCACCTTGACCCGCATGGGCCCACAATATCGGGACTGGTTTAAAAAAGACTTCCATCCCAGCCAGCATCCTGTGATTGCGCAATATGATGTCTGGGTAAAAACCTTAGCCGAAACCAATGACCCGATTCAGGCCGGTGAAGCCTTCTGGCAGGCCGCCAGAGATTAAGCTCAAATCAAAAAGCCTTCAGAATTGAAGGCTTTTAAATTAGGTCTTATGTCCTGCACTTTTACCATTTGGCATAATGCTGCTCAAGCAAGGCATATTCATTCAGTAAAATAATTTCCTGATCATCCTGCTGAATCGTTCCTGAAACCTTGGCCTGCCACTGACTAAACTGGCTGCCCACCAGACGCAGGTTCAGATTTTCATAACGGCGCCAGCCTGTACTCACTATCAGATTCAATTTTTCATCCAGTGACTGAATCGTCCATTGGTTTTCAGATTCCTGCTGGAACAGTACATCGGCCAATGGATAAATCTTTCCATTGATCCACAAACAGTTTTCATTGCCAAAGCTTTCATTCACGCCTGACGCCAGATTAATGCCGATCCGGTTCTGGTTCACATCCCAGAAATTACAGGACAGCCAGAACCAGGCGGTTTCCGGGCGCAAAAAGCCACAGGTGTCATCCAGAGAAGCAAAGCTGCGTTCATTAAACTGGATGGTTTCACCCTGCTTGTTAATGAAAAAACCTTCACAACCCAAGGTAGTCAGTTTCTGGGTATAGGTCCAGCCATTAATACCGGTCGGACTGCACATACTCAGTGGATCAGTTCCGGCACAAAAAATCCGGGCACTGAGTTTAATCTCGCCATATTTGCTAACGTTGATATAACGCACGCCGTTGGCATGCTGGATATCGATCTGAAAAGGTGACTTGTGGAAATAACTATGATTAAACAGCGGCTGTTCATCCAGTACCGTGTTACGTGACAGGAAATTAATCGCATTCCATTCCAGCACTTCATTGCTCATATGGTTATAGACATAGACAAAACCATGCCCAGCCCAGGCAATATCGGCAATCGCCAGTCCAATCGTATAATGCTCGTGCTGAATACTACAGAATTTGAATTTTTTATATTTTAGATGCTTACGCCAGCCTGACAGCACATGACCATAAGGATTCTTGTATTGATATGCCTGATAGTCAATACTTTTTGGAAGCTCCTTGAAACGTCCATAACGCGGTTGTCCATTTGCCTGAATTAAATCCATTTAAGACATTCCATCTCAGTCAAAACTGTTTTTCCTTGGCAGTATTATGCCAATTATTAAATTTTGATAAAGAGATTTTTTAAACCGCTTATCGAATCATCAAGCCAGCCGCAGGTTTAATTCAATCGCAAACTGCTTTAAATCGTGAGATAGGTATTTTCCCAGCGATTGCCGCTAAAACTACCCTCTAACAGTTGTACGTAGCGGCCATAAACCTGATCAATGGCAATACAGTCATCTACATCCAGCACACGGTCGGTATGCTGTTTTTGCCAGTGCCGGGCGAAGTAAGCTTTACCGCGCTGTTTGGCTACCATGGCATTCTGCGCAACCACCAGCACATAACGATGCAACTCACCAAACTCACGTGGATCATAACCACCTAAATTAATCAGCCAAAGTTTTTCATCGGATTGCTGTGGCTGTGCATCAGTAAATTGCAGCACATAGGACTTGCCCTCGAACTCTAGCCCGTTGATTTGCGCCCAGGCATCAATATGCAGACCTTTCTGTTCCGCAAACCAGGCATTTTTTAATTGCGGATAGGTGTCTTCCAGACTCTCTCCTATTGCCAAAACTACATCATGAACTTCTGTATTGGCACGGGCATGACGACCACCGAGCATCACAATAAACAAGCTGGGCATTACATTTCCTTGTTAGCATCAATCTTTAAGATCATTTCATTGATGCTTGCCAGTATAGCGCAAAGCTACTCCATGATGATGTAGCCATCTGCCAAGGACAAATTTGCATCATCAGCCTGACTGAATTTGCGCAAAACAACATCCAGTCACTCGGTATCCATCTCCATATCGAGGATCAGTTTAAGCCTGTGTCAGGATCAAAAAACCATTTTCAGTGAATACAATTGGCTAGCGAATCATTTCTGATCATTTTCATCAGGATTTACAGCGATAGAGGATTATTTTTTTGTACAAAATACAAACACGGCTAAACCGCAAAAATCTGTACAAATTTTCGCCCAAATTTCAATCTAAAGGCATATTTCGTTGACTGAAATGCGCTGAAAGACGATACTCTCAATGTTTTTATTTAAGCAAATCGGTTCAAAGAGGCTGGGCCAAAAGTTCGGTCCTCAGAAACTCAATCCAACGCAAGGGGCTATATATGGCTGGTGGAAAGTCAACTATCATTTACACACTGACCGACGAGGCGCCATTACTGGCGACTTATTCTCTGCTGCCGATCATTGAGACCTTTACTAAGCCAGCTGGCGTTGAGATCGTCAAAAGTGACATCTCTGTAGCTGTGCGTGTGCTCTCCGAATTTACAGATTACCTAAGCGAAGAGCAAAAGGTGCCTGACACTCTAGCTGAGCTAGGTCGTCTTACACAAGATCCAGACACGAACATTATCAAACTCCCAAATATCAGTGCTTCTGTTGGCCAGCTAACAGCGTGTATCAAGGAACTTCAGTCTAAAGGCTATGCAATCCCTGACTATCCTGAAAACCCGACCACTGAAGAAGAAAAAGCAATCAAGGCACGTTATAGCAAATGTCTTGGTTCAGCAGTAAACCCTGTTCTACGTGAAGGTAACTCAGACCGTCGTGCGCCTGCTGCCGTTAAAAACTACGTGAAAAAACACCCGCACTCTATGAGCGAGTGGAAACAGTGGTCTCAAACTCACGTTTCACACATGGACGAAGGTGACTTCTACCACGGCGAAAAGTCAATGACTTTAGACCGCGCACGTGATGTGAAAATGGAATTGATCACCAAGTCTGGTGAAACCATTGTTCTTAAGCCAAAAGTTGCGCTTCTGGACGGCGAGATCATCGACTCAATGTTCATGAGCAAAAAAGCGCTTTGCGACTTCTATGAAAAAGAACTGGATGACTGTAAAGAAGCAGGTATCCTATTCTCTTTACACGTTAAAGCAACCATGATGAAGGTGTCTCACCCAATCGTCTTTGGTCACTGTGTAAGAATCTACTACAAAGAAGCATTCGAAAAACATGGCAAGCTTTTTGATGAGCTTGGCATTAATGTCAATAACGGTATGGCCGGTCTTTACGAGAAAATCGAGACACTTCCAACTTCTCAACGTGAAGAAATCATCCGTGACCTGCATGCTTGTCAAGAACACCGTCCAGCACTGGCAATGGTTGATTCAGCAAAAGGCATCACTAACTTCCATTCTCCTAACGACGTCATTGTAGATGCTTCTATGCCTGCAATGATTCGTGGTGGCGGTAAAATGTGGGGCGCTGACGGTAAACCTTACGACTGTAAAGCAGTTATGCCTGAATCTACATTCGCGCGTATTTACCAGGAAATGATCAATTTCTGTAAGTGGAATGGCAACTTTGATCCAAAAACCATGGGTACTGTACCGAACGTTGGTTTGATGGCACAAAAAGCTGAAGAATACGGTTCACATGACAAGACTTTCGAGATCTCTGAAGCCGGTGTTGCAAACATCGTTGATCTTGAAACTGGTGAAGTGTTGATGTCACAAAACGTGGAAGAAGGCGATATCTGGCGTATGTGTCAGGTGAAAGACGCACCGATCCGCGACTGGGTAAAACTTGCAGTTACTCGTGCACGCAACTCTGGCATGCCGGCAATCTTCTGGCTTGACCCGTACCGTCCACACGAAAACGAACTGATCAAGAAAGTTGAAAAATACCTGAAAGATCATGACACCACTGGTCTTGACATCCAGATCATGTCACAAGTACGTGCAATGCGTTATACGCTTGAACGTGTTGCTCGCGGTCTAGATACTATTTCTGTAACAGGTAACATCCTGCGTGACTACCTGACTGACTTGTTCCCGATCATGGAATTGGGTACATCTGCGAAAATGTTGTCAATCGTGCCATTAATGGCAGGTGGTGGAATGTACGAAACAGGTGCAGGCGGTTCTGCTCCTAAGCACGTACAGCAGTTAGTTGAAGAAAACCACTTACGTTGGGATTCACTCGGTGAATTCATGGCGTTGGCGGTGTCTTTAGAAGAAATGGGTATTAAAGAAGGCAATGACGACATCAAGTTACTTGCTAAAACTTTAGACCAAGCGACTGGTAAATTGCTAGATAACGACAAGTCTCCTTCTCGTCGTACTGGCGAATTGGACAACCGTGGTAGCCATTTCTACCTGGCGAAATTCTGGGCTGAAGAACTTGCTGCTCAAGACGAAAATGCTGAATTGAAAGCGAAATTTGCACCACTTGCAAAAACTTTAGCTGAAAATGAAGAGAAAATCGTTGCTGAGCTTGCAGAAGTTCAAGGCAAATCAGTAGACATCGGCGGTTACTACGCAGTTGATCAAGAGAAAGTAAATGCAGTGATGCGTCCAAGTGCAACTTTGAATGCAGCGCTTGAAACAATCTAAGCTTTTGCAAAACTGACTGAGTCAGTAATGTAGAAAAACCGGCGTCTAGGCGCCGGTTTTTTTAATGTGTTTAAAATAATTTATTAAAATCTACCTCGTAACCAAGGGATTTAATTTCTTTGGCAAGTTGAATTTCCCAGCCATTATCAGACATGTAAACCATTCCACTGATATCTCCTGGAAGTTCAATATTATGATCAACAACTAATGGAATTACTTTATCACGTCCTAACTTTCCAATTAAAAGACCGTGTTCAAATACAACATTTTGTCTCGCTCGCAGTTTTAGATTAGCCTGCTTAGAAACTGCCTCACCAACATCATCTGGCGTATATAGCACAATACCAAATCCAACATCGATAAATTTTTCTAATTTTTCAATAATAGTTTTCCCACTACTAGCTTGCTCATGCAAGATAATAGCCTCAAAACCTATTTTTTCTAAGAAGCGTGCTGTCTCAAGCTTTTTAGCTTTATCATGACCATGAACAATAAAAGCTTTTCTTAATGGTGTATTCGAATTTGTATCAGATTTACTAAGTTTGACTTTTGATTTACTAGAATCATCAGCTAGTACTTCATCATTCTCAATATCCATAATTAGAGAATCAATAAAGGAGATTGAGGGTTTATACTCGTCCTCCATAAATTGCTTAATTGGATCATGATAACCAACCATCACTAGAGGATGAAGTTTTGAGTGTAATTTACTAGTATAAGCAGGAAAATATTTTTCTAAAAATTTTTGTATTGCTCTTTCCCATGATTTAAATCTTTCCCGCCCATACTCCCTGCCTTTCTCTTTATAAGCACTATATACTTCTTCGCTAAGCCTATTTTTAAATTCATTTAATTTTTGAATCAATTCGATTTTCTCTACGGTCATACTTAACTCTTTAATTTAAGCTTGATAATTGTTTTATTAAATTAGTGATAACAGTTTCTTCATTATAAACTAGTTGTTATATTTTTCATTAGACAATAAAAAACCCCAAGACTGAATGCGCTTGGGGTTTTCTAGAATTTTGGTCCCGAGGGTCGGACTCGAACCGACACGTCATCTCTGACAGCGGATTTTGAGTCCGCCGCGTCTACCAATTTCACCACCTCGGGAGTGGATGAAAGGTATAATACGCGATTTCTCAGCACTGTCAACGCAGAATATTTTCATTTGTTTATTTTTAAAACAAATCGCATTTTTTCGTTTTAAAATCGAGCAATTCCCGCCATAAAAAAGAAAAAAGTTTATACTAGCCGCAGTTTTTTTAGCGTAAATCATCATGCAACTTTCTGATTTTAATTTTGATCTCCCCGATGAGCTGATTGCTCGCTACCCACTGGAAACACGCAGTGCCTCTCGCCTGTTGCACCTCGATGCCCAAGGTCAATATCATGACCATCAATTTACCGATATTCTGGATTTACTTGAAGACGGCGACTTGTTGGTATTAAACGACACCAAAGTCATGAAGGCCCGTTTAAAAGGTAAACGTGCTTCAGGCGGTGCGGTAGAAGTGCTGGTTGAGCGTATGCAAGATCGCTTTATTGCCTATTGTCATATTAAGGCCAGCAACACTCCGAAAGCCGGTGCAGAACTTTTTATTGGCCCGGATGCAGTGAAAGTGACCGTACAAGGCCGTCATGAAAATCTGTTTATTGTAGAATTTTCACAACCAATTCTCGATGTGCTGGATCAATACGGCGCCTTGCCGATTCCGCCTTATTTCAACCGTGAAGCGGAAGAGATTGATACTGAACGTTATCAAACCGTGTTTAATGACCCAACCAAACTGGCCAGCGTTGCAGCACCTACTGCCAGCCTGCATTTTGATGCCGATCTGTTGGCAAAATTGGAAGCCAAAGGGATTCAAAAAACTTTTGTGACCCTACATGTTGGTGCAGGTACTTTCCTGCCAGTGCGTACCGATGATATTCAAAATCACATCATGCACAGCGAATGGTGCGACGTCCCTGAAACTGCGGTCGAGATGATTCGTCAGACTAAAGCCCGCGGTAATAAAGTCATTTCTGTAGGCACGACTGCCACCCGTGCAGTCGAAAGTGCAGCACAAGCACATAACGGTGAACTGGCAGCCTGGACAGGTGATACCCAGATTTTCATCTATCCGGGTTATCAGTTTAAAGTGGTCGATCGTTTGATCACTAACTTCCATTTACCAGAATCGACCCTTTTAATGCTTGTGTCTGCCTTGTCCAATCGTGACAATATTCTCAATGCTTATAAGCATGCAGTAGACAGCCAGTATCGCTTCTTCAGTTATGGCGATGCCATGCTGATTGATCAGGCGAAATAAGCGAGAACCATTATCCATGCCGATCGAGTCTGTACAACAATCCATTCATATTCGTCGCAAGAAAAATGCAGTGGTGTTTCAGAATATCGCTCGGCTTTGGGATCTGGGCCAACAGGCCAAAACACATCAGGAACTGCTAGACGGATTGCATCCCTGGAATGGCCCGATTACGCTCAAGTTTGAAAATAACCTGCCGCTTGCGCTTGCCGGAATTGGGCTTTTTCTGATTGGCTGCATTTTTATTGCTCCGGGAAATATCTGGATTCAGAGCAGTGTTTTTCTCGGCTGTCTCTGCATCTTCTGGGCCTATATTTGCTATGAACAACAGCAGCCCTTAGAGGAAGTCATTGCTTTTCTGGAAGAACAGGCACTGGCCAAGAAATATCAGCTTGCCTTTCAAAAACAGCCACAGCATATTTCTATGCCACTTAATCCCCTACACTTTATCCGGCATTTAAAACAATTATTTCCAGTATTCAACCAAGGTTCGTTGAGTAATGAAATTCAGCGTTATGCCAGCACGGTATGGGAAGACGAAAACGGCCAGCAACATCAGGTGCTACTGTTCCAATACCACTATATTGATGAAGTACAGGCCCGAAATAAGGAAGGTCAGCCAGTCAAACTGATGCAGGTCCATAAAGACCTGTGGGGCGTATTTGTGTTTGATATCCAGATTCAGGGACTGGCCGTTACGACTTCCAGAAAGAAATTTTATTATCCTTATAGCCATCCCTGGCACAGCAGCGATATTCGCACCAACCAGAGATTAAGCTTTTATGGCAGTGATCCGCTGCAAACTGCCAAATTACTCAGTCCGGGTTTTGTGCTGCGACTGGCCGACTTTTTTGAACAGCGTCAGGGTGATTTACTGTTTCACCCAGAAAATAAGATGCTGTGCTATCTAGGGCCCCATGATTTATTTCAGGTATCGAGCAAGCAGCAGAATATTAGCGATATTTCCACATTGCGCGGCCACCTGAGAACGTTTAAATTAAAACAGCTCGAAAACTTACAACATGATCTGCTGCAGTTTTTAAAATAAATTTTTCGCATTATTTTTAAAATATAGATATAGCTTGGGGAGATCTCGGATGGGATTTTTGATTTTATGTTTGATCATTGTGGCGCTGATTGTCACGATTATCATGATCCGCAACAGTATTGTCCGTCATCACAACGCCACGATTCGCGCCTGGTCGGATGTCGCCAGTTATGAACGGCAAAAACTGAAAATTCTGGATGGGCTGCAACCGCTGGTCGAGCAATACTCGAGTTTTGAAAAAGGCACGCTAGAAAAAGTCACCGAACTGCGTCAGAACATCATGAACCTGAATATCAAGGATGCCGATATTGGACAATTACAACGCATTGAAAGTCTGAACAAACAGTTAATGCATAGCCTGAATGTCGTGATTGAAAATTATCCGGAACTGAAAGCCAATGACATCTATCTGAAAATGATGGCTGAAATTGAAGAACAGAATGAAAATGTCGGTGCGGCGATTATCATTTATAATCGCAATGTCGAGCTGTTTAACAACCAGATCCAGATTTTTCCGCACAACATCATTAATAATATGTTACTCAGAAAAAAAGTGGTACGTCCATTCCGTGATCAAAGCGTGACACAGAATTTTGATTACCGTCCGAACTTTCACTGAGTGAACAGCAAGATCTGATAAAATTTTGCATCCTTGGCGCATTAACTTATTATAAAAATAGCCAAGGATGCGGCTGTACCTATCTAAAACTTATAATATAAAGAATAAAAATTATGCTGGATTATTTAGAGCACTTGCAACAGACGCTGGTCGAGGAATTTTATCGGTTATACGACCATTATCAGGATGATCAAATCTATGCCTGTAGTCTGGTCTTTGACGAATTTTTACTGCTGGATGATCTGGCCATTTCGACTGAACGTAGTATTTTTAAAGATCCGGAATATCTTCAGCAATATCTGGCGGAACAGGATCGCTGGAATGTCCGGAAATGGCGTTATCGGGCACATGCTTTGCCCCACTCTGGACTCATTCCCTTTAAAACCTTGCTGGCCGATTATTTTAAAACCCAGCACAGCTTTGGCCATCCGGTATTGGCACAGCAAAAACAGCTGCACGCGATGCATCTGGATTTATTGCTGGAGAGTTTTAAACAGACCAAACATCGTCTTTCTGAGGCCTATGGTCTGGATCTGGATGGCATCCTTTTTTTCGTGAGCCTGCCCACCCAAGTCGCATTTGAATGCCAATCTGCACAGACACTTAATCCTGAGCATATTCATTTACAGAAATTTCTGGCATCCAGACAAACTACTCATTTACCTGCCATACAGAAACGCTTGAAACTCTCGCAAAACGACAAAGATATCTTGATTGATCTAGAGCAGATGCTGGTGATGGAGCCTTATGACTATTTGCAAGTGGCACAAGATGCCTATTTGCTGACCTTGGAATCCTACTTTGTCGATAGCAATATTATATCCAGAGACTGATCCAGCATATCGCTGCAATGGCCTCTGAGCCGGATGGCAGCTGCGCCCTTAGCCGGGAAGATATCCAGCAGCGCTTGCAGCAGTTTTCTGCCCATCCGCCAATATCTCCGGATGTTCTCTAGCTTCAGCGATAAATAAAATTACAGAGCGAATGCTCTACAATGCTGGCGTTTAGTGTAAGAATCAAGGAAAATAGCGCCCTTTAGCTATAACAATCAGCGAACTGTTTTTTCGCCTTGATGTGGAACTCCTATGAAGTTTGAAAAATTAGGTCAGTCGGGCCGTGCCCGTCGTGGTCGTTTAACGCTTGAACATGGTGTGGTGGAAACCCCGATGTTCATGCCTGTGGGTACTTATGGTACGGTCAAGGGCCTGTTGCCACGCGACATTAAAGAGATCAAATCTCAAGTCATTCTGGGCAATACTTTCCATTTGTATCTACGTCCAGGACTGGATGTAATTCGTGAACATGGCGGCCTGCACGGATTTATGAAATGGAATAGTCCCATTTTGACCGATTCAGGCGGCTTCCAGGTCTTCAGTCTGGGCGCAATGCGTAAAATTAAAGAAGAAGGTGTGACCTTCCGCTCGCCGATTGATGGTTCAAAAGTATTTTTATCTCCTGAAATTTCAATGGATATTCAGCACACGCTGAACTCTGACATTGTAATGATTTTTGATGAATGTACCCCGTACCCTGCGACGCATGAAGAAGCGCAAAAATCGTTGCAACTTTCTTTACGCTGGGCCAAACGCTGTAAAACCCAGCATCATGACGTGCTGAAAAACCGTAATGCGCTGTTCGGTATTATTCAAGGCGGCATGTATGAAGATTTACGTGATGAATCTTTAAAAGGCCTGCTAGAAATCGACTTTGATGGTTATGCGATTGGCGGCCTGTCCGTTGGTGAGCCAAAAGAGGAAATGATCAAGGTACTGGATTATCTTCCAGAAAAAATGCCTGCAGACAAACCGCGTTATTTGATGGGCGTCGGCAAGCCTGAAGATATTGTGGAAGCGGTGCGTCGTGGTGTCGATATGTTTGACTGCGTAATGCCAACCCGAAATGCACGTAACGGTCACTATTTTGTGACAGACGGCTTGGTGCGAATCCGTAACAGTAAATACCGTCATGACCAAAGCCCACTCGATCCGCATTGCGACTGCTATACCTGCCAGAACTTTACCCGTGCCTATTTATTCCATCTTGAGAAATGTGGGGAAATGCTCGGCTCTATGCTCGGTACGATTCATAATCTGCGCTATTACCTGCGTTTGACTGAAGCAATGCGTGATGCATTAGACAACGGTACATTTGACGAATTTGTTCATGACTTTTATGCCCGCCGTGGCCTGGAAGTGCCACCTTGTCCGCAAGATTAATCCATCAGCATTTGCGCTGAGGAAAAAGACAATGTAAATTGCAAGAATATGTCAATTTATTATCGAGTTGATCACCAGTTTTTTATTTTAGGAAAATGTAATGAGCCTTTTTATTTCGACTGCTCACGCTGCAGGTGAAGCTGCACAACAACCAAGCATGATGGCGAACCTTTTGATGATTGCTGTTTTTATTGCAATCTTCTATTTCTTGATCTGGCGTCCTCAATCTAAACGTGCCAAAGAACACCGTGCTTTGGTCGACAGCCTTGGCGTTGGCAGTGAAGTGGTATTTGCAGGCGGATTAATGGGCAAAATCACCAAGATTGAAGGTGACTTCGCAGTGGTTGAATTGAGCCGTGGTGTAGAAGTCAAAGTTCAACGTGCAAGTGTGATCTCAGTCCTACCTGAAGGCACTTTAAATAACCTTTAATCAAAAATAGTCGTGCCCTCGCACGACTTTTTCATTTTAAGAAGAAAACGAATGCGTTACCCAGCATGGAAATATGTACTGATCCTGGTTGTCCTGGTGATCAGTACCTTATATGCCCTGCCAAGTTTGTATCCAGATGAACCTGCTGTACAGATTTCGGGTGCCAAAGCCGGTACTCAAATTGATGCAAGCATCGTACAAAAAGCAGAGCAAATTTTAAAAACTGAAAATATTGCCACCCATGACAATAGCTTTGGCAACAATGCAGCTTTATTACGTGTAGATTCAAGTGAATCGCAGCTTAAAGCTAAAGAGGCTTTACGTCGTGGTTTAGGTGATGATTACGTGGTTGCATTGAACCTTGCCCCGACCACCCCAGAATGGCTGCAAAAAATTGGTGCCAAACCAATGAAGCTCGGCCTGGATTTACGTGGTGGTGTTCACTTCTTGCTTGAAGTGGATATGGACAAGGCCATTTCCCAGCGCATGGAAACCTCTGCGACGGATCTACGTCGTCAGTTGCGTGATAACAACCTGAAATTTAATAGCCTGAATTTAAGCAACAACACCATTGTGATGCAGTTTGCCAACAATGATGATCGTTCTGCAACGATGGACTTCTTGCGCCGTAATGGCAATGAGTTTACCCAGCAGGCTGTTGCGACCGAGACCGGTTCGACCTTACGTCTAAACTATACTGATGTGCGTAAGCAAGAAATTGAATCTTATGCTGTCAATCAGAACTTGACCACTTTACGTAACCGTATTAACGAGTTAGGTGTGGCAGAAGCACTGGTTCAAACTCAGGGCAGCAACCGTATTGTGGTTGAGCTTCCTGGTGTGCAGGATACCGCTGAAGCGAAACGTGTCTTAGGTCGTACCGCGAACCTCGAGTTCCGTCTGGTGTCTGACCTGAATGATCAATATATTGATCCATATACCGGTCAGGCTACAGGTGCATTGCCACCAGGCACAGAAGTCTTTGCTTATGAGTCACTGGACAGTGGTCGTCAGCTCCTCTTGAACCGTAACCGTATCTTAACCGGTGAACGTGTTCAGAATGCATCAAGTGGCTTTAGCCAAGACACAGGCGGTGCTGAAGTTAACATTACCTTGGACAGCGCAGGCGGCAAACTGATGTCGGATGCCACCCGTAATGCGGTCGGCAAACGTATGGCCGTCTTGTTCATCGAGAACAAACAGCGCATTAATTATGTGGAAGACCCTGCGACCGGCACTCAAACTGAAGTTCGTACCCCGTATACTGAATCTGTCGTGATTAACGCTGCAACCATTCAGGCAGTACTGGGTTCTCAGTTCCGTATTACTGGTCTGGACTCACCGCAAGAAGCTGCTGAACTTGCCTTGATGCTGCGTGCAGGTGCGTTGGCTGCGCCAATGTACTTTGTAGAAGAACGTGTGATTGGTCCAAGTCTGGGTCAAGAAAACATCGATAAAGGTGTACTTTCAACTCAGATCGGTTTCCTTCTGGTCGCCATCTGGATGGTGGTATTCTTCCGTCTGTTTGGTGTGATTGCCAACTTTGCCTTGGTCTTTAACCTGGCGATGATTCTGACAGTCATGTCTTGGATTGGCGCTTCCCTTACCCTTCCGGGTATTGCCGGTATCGTCATTACCATCGGTATGGCGGTCGATGCCAACGTACTGATCTGTGAACGAATACGAGAAGAAATGAAATGGGGAGCTTCGCCAAAACAGGCGATTGTGGCCGGTTATGATCGTGCCTATAACACCATTTTCGACTCGAACTTGACCACATTCCTGGTGGCGTTCATTCTGTTCGCGATTGGTACAGGTCCGATCAAAGGCTTTGCCGTAACCCTGATGATTGGTATTGTCTGCTCAATGTTTACTGCCATTACAGTAACGCGTGCCGTGGTACAGCTCATTTATGGCAAAAAACGTAACTTGAAAAAGTTGAGCATTTAAGGAGATCACTGATGACTGAAAATACTCAACTGAATCAAAAACAGTACGGTCGCCCGGAAGACGAACGCATTATTCCGTTTATGAAGATTGCGATGCCTGCGGCATTGTTTTCAATCCTCTTAACCGTTGCGAGTATCTTCTTTATTGCCACCAAAGGCCTGAACCTCGGTTTAGACTTTACCGGTGGTGTGGCAGCCGAATTAAACTATACCAATCCGGTCAAACCTGAAGATGTCTCCAAGGCATTGAACCAGGCAGGCTTTAATGATGCTGTGGTTCAGACTTTAGGTTCTGAACGTGACCTGATGGTGCGTATGCCGGTTCAGGAAGATATCGAAGCTGAAGACCTGACCAAAGCTGTTACAGCCGCAGTTCAACTGCCAAATAATGCGGCAGAAGTACCGAAGGTTGATGTCGTCGGTGGACAGGTCGGTAATGAGCTCTATGTCCGTTCTGGCGGTGCTGTGGCACTTGCGCTCCTGCTGATGCTGGTCTATGTCACCATCCGCTTTGAGGTCAAGCTGGCTATGGGTGCAGTATTGTCACTGTTCCATGATATCGTCGTTACCCTCGGGATTTTTGCGATGATGCAATGGCCATTTGACCTGACTGTACTTGCAGCACTCCTTGCAATCATCGGTTTCTCACTGAATGATAATATCGTGGTTTCTGACCGTATCCGTGAGAACTTCCGTAAGATTCGTGGTGCAGAACCGGTCGAGATTATCAACATTGCCCTGACTGAAACCTTGCGTCGTACCATTCATACCTCCATGACCTTATTGCTTGTGGTGCTTGCCATGATGCTGATGGGCGGTGATGGTCTGAAATGGTTCTCGATCGCGATGTTTGTCGGTGTCTTTGTCGGGACCTATTCGTCCATCTACATCGGTACGGCCTTTGCCTTGTGGCGTGGTCTAAACCGTCAGGACTTTATTGTTCAGGTGAAACCAGAATTTGAGGACGAGAACCAGATTCCATAATCGGTACTGTTTCATGTTCATCGTTCAGCCCGTCTTATGATGGGCTGAATTATTTCTGCCGTTTGAATATGTGGCAGCGGGAATAATCGCAATGACTGGATGGATTTTCTCAATATCAGTTTTCTGGAAAACCACCTTTCTGCTTTCATCCAGATCTTGAAATTCATAATGATCCTGAGTTTCACTGACCAGTTGCAAAATGAGCTGCAAGCCATTGAGCAGATACACACAGAGTATGCCTGCAGTGGATAACTCGGCCTGTTTGTCACAAACCAGCCACCAGCCCGGTTTTAAGCTGGGAAAATAATACGGCCCTGCTACCCAAATCGCATAATGCTGTGCTTGCAGATGAAAAATATCCTGATTGAATGAGAGCGCTGAATCCAAGGAGATAAGTGCGAATGCCTGCTGTTGCACCACCTGCATTTGCAACAGTACACCTTGCGCTGGAATTGGAGATAATTCAACTTTTGGTTCAGTCGACTGATCTAGAATGAGCACATCTAGACCCAGTTGTTGTTCCAGCTCCCTTGCTGCTTTCTCGCCGATCTGGCGTTTGCTATTCAGCAATTGAGCGATATACGATGCAGACAAGCCGAAATGCTCACAGATCTCTTTGCCGGTTTTAAATTGCTGCGTCTCGATCAGCAGATCAATCACCTTGGCCAGATTATTTCGTCTACGTTCAAATATTTCGGTCGCGCTCATCTTGGTTTTCTGGTCTATTTTTTATGCATGTGATTCAAATACCTTACAATAAAAAAGCCCGCAATTAAATTGCAGGCTTTTTAAACTTACATAAGAGCAATTAAGTGCCCTGTACCAGACGGCGCGCGCTGATAATTCCCGGCTGCTGTTCTAGACGGGCCAATAGCTTGGAAAGTTGTGCCAAACCTTTGACTTCAATCAACAGCTTCATATTGGCAATACCATCCGCTTCCGAAATGGTATTCACCTGGCGGATATTGATCTGATCCGAGAAAATCACTTGTGTCAGATCTTTGAGCAAACCGCGTCGATCATAAGCTTCCACCACAATCTGTACGCTCTGACCGCGAGTCGGCTGCATTTCCCAATCGGCTTCTACCGCACGCTCAGGCTCTTGAGAAATCATACGCACATAGTCCGGACAAGCGACCTTATGAATGCTCACCCCCCGATTCAGAGTGATATAACCTGCAATTGACTCACCATGCACCGGTTGGCAACATTGCGCGACATGCAATTCCACGTTATCCAGACCGTCGATCAGAATCCCGTGCGCTGACAGCGTATGACTGGCACGCGGGTTCAGGGCAGGTTTTAGCACCAGTTCAGGTTCGTCCTGATCCAGATGCATATGGCGGTTCACCTGATTAATCAGAGCATGCAAGCTGATATCGCCATTGACCAGATTCACCAGAATGTCATCACCGGTTTTGACATTGAAGTGGTTGCAATAATCACTCAGATCAATCGATTTCGGGTGAATTGCCAGACGTGATAGTTCCTTGTTCAGTACTTCACGGCCAACTTCCAGATTCTTGCTGCGATCTTGCTGGCGGAACCAGTGGCGCAGCTTGTCCCGCGCACGGGCAGTTTTGATATAACCCAGCGAATTAACCAGCCAGTCCCGGTTCGGTTCCCGGTCTTTTTTGGTCAGAATTTCAACCTGTTCACCGGTTTTCAGGGTATAAGTCAGCGGCACATAGCGCTGATTTACCCGTGCGGCATAGCACTTGTTGCCGACTTCGGTATGTACATGATAAGCAAAGTCGAGCACGGTTGAATCACGTGGCAGCTCTTTGATATCGCCATCACGGCTAAACACATAGATCTTTTCGAAGCCTTCAAAATCTTGAATATGCTCAAAATTCTCTATTTCATCTTCAGATTCTTTATGTGCACTGCTTTCATTACGTTCTTGATAATGCTCAAGTACCGCACGTAAGGAATGTAGACGATGATTAAAGGATCGATCTGTGGTTTTTGCGCCTTCTTTATAATTAAAGTGTGAACACACCCCCAGTTCAGCTTCGTCATGCATTGCATGGGTACGAATCTGCACTTCAAGTGACTTATTCTCGGCAATCACTGCAGTATGTAAAGAACGATAACCATTGGCTTTCGGATTGGTAATATAGTCATCAAACTGATGCGGAATATGGCGCCAGATCTGATGCACAATACCTAAAGTGTGGTAACACTCCGGTACACTTTTCACCAGTACCCGTAAAGCACGAATATCATAGAGTTGGTCAAAGCTCAGGTTCTTGCTTTTCATTTTTCGATAAATCGAATAAATGTGTTTCACCCGGCCATTAATTTCAGCTTCGATACCATGTTCGGCCAATTCATTGCGTAATTTATCAATCACAAACTGAATATACTGTTCACGCTCCAGACGCTTTTCATTCAGTAAGGAAGCAATTTCTTTATAACGTTCCGGCGCAAGATAACGGAAAGCCAGATCTTCCAGCTCCCATTTTAGCTGGGCAATACCTAAACGGTGTGCCAGTGGCGAGTAAATGGTCAGAATTTCTCGGGCCACCCTTTCCTGACGCTCACGCGAGGAATTGGCCAGTTCACGCAAGGCATAAGTACGTTCGGCCAGCTTGACCAGAACAACACGTACATCTTCAGTGACCGAGATTAGCATTTTGTAAATGCCAGACAGATGTTCACGCTGGTTATTATTGAAATGATCTTCCAGACGCTTATTTTTTTCGATCAGCTCAGACAGCTTACCCATGGCAAGCGTACCTTTGACCAGGCTATGCACCTGTTCGCCGAACTGTTCCAGTACTTCACTGAGTGGCATGACGCCTTCACGAACAGCACGATACAGCATGGCTGCGGACAAAGTATCTTCATCCACATGCAGATGTGCCAGAATATCCGCCATCTCAATACCGGTATAAAAGGTATTGGAGCGGTGCTGAACCGTACTTTGCAGCTCTCTTTCTAATGTTATGTGGGCGACTTCTTCGAGCTGCGTTAAAGGTGCGCCATCTAATATGCCACGAACCCGATCCAACCATTCAGTCAGATCCTGGTGTGCTTGTTCGGCATGTTCTACAGTCGTCTCCTGTGACAACTCATTGAGTCGTCCAGGGAGTTGCTCACGTACTGTGACCATACCCGTCTCCTACTTTTAAAAACATCATTTCTTTAATCGTTTATTTGATTTTCTTTTTCGAACAATGCGATTGATTCCACATGTCCAGTATGTGTAAACATATCCATCACGCCCGCCTGGGTGAGACGATAGCCCTGTTGTACCAGGAGTCCTGCATCTCTGGCGAGTGTCGCAGGATTGCATGACACATAAACGATTCTTTTAGCTCCAAACTGAGGGAGATAATGCATAACTTCTTCTGCCCCGGTACGTGGCGGGTCGATTAATAATGCATCAAAACCTTGATTTGCCCAAGTGTGGTGCGAGAAATCTTTGGTTAAATCTTGTGAATAGAACGATATTTGTGCAATACCATTGTTTTTGGCATTTTCCGCACCACGTCGAACCATTTCATCACTTCCCTCGACCGCAATCACCTGACCCGACGCACCAACACAGCGCGCCAGCGGTAAAGAAAAGTTTCCTAATCCACAAAACAGATCCAGAACCCGTTCACCCTGTTGTAGCTGAAGCAAATCACATGCCAATCGTACCATTTGCGGATTAATGCTTGAATTTACCTGGGTAAAGTCCAGAGGATTAAAGCCGAATTTCACATCAAAGTCATCAAGACTATAGTGTAAGCGTGCAGATGCGTCTGGATCATCTATCCGCGAGAGCGTCTCTTTGCCAGCAGACTGCAGATACAGTTGCCAGCCTTTCTGTAACGTAAATTCGCGCAATTGGTTGACATCACCGGCAGATAATTTTGCAGTTTCACGCACCAGCAGTGCAAGGTCCCGATCCCCCATGGCCAATTCTATATGACCGATGTCGGCCTTACCATTGAGACCTTGCAGCAATTGTTTAAGACGTGTAACCGAGCCAAACTCGCGATCCAGAATCATGCAACGATCAATCGGCGTGAGTTTGTTGGACTGATTTTCACGAAAACCCACCACCAACTGATCCTTGGAAGGCAGATAACGCACCCCGATGCGGGCTTTACGGCGATAATCTTCACGTTGTGAACGTAAAGGCGGTAGCCATTGATCAGGCTGGATTCCGGCAAAATGCTGAAGATGTGATTTCAGCACATTCTGTTTCAGTTCAATCTGCGCATCCGTAGCGATATGCTGCATATTACAGCCACCGCAAATCCCAAAATGCGGACACACTGGTTTTACGCGAATCTCGGAAGCATCGCTCAACAATTCAAGGCTGTCGGCTTCTTCGAGTTTTTTAACTTCGCGGGTAATGCGGGCACGCACGGTTTCACCCGGCAAGGCATAACGGATAAAGACTTTCTTGCCATGTTTATGCTGCGGATGATCCGGATGTGAACCATAATGAGCGATGCCACGTCCCTCATGCGATAGTGACTCAACCTGAAAAATGTACTCGGGTTGCTGGATAGGACGTGCTTGTGCTCGATGTTTCATGAAAACCTAGGGTATGGAGATGGGAAAATCAAATTGGGTAAATTCAGTTCGTTGCGAAGTCTCACGCCAAACTGATAAAAAGTCCGCATGCTGCGGTTGAGTCTGCAAATATTGAATCGTGCTTTGCAGCAGATGCTGATAATCCGGCAGTAACAGCTGGCCTTTTAACAGCAACCAGCGGATATACACCAGCCAGGTATTCAGGACATCACCTTCACAATAAGACGTCAGTTCGGTCCATTGCTGATTGCGGACATATTCCGGAACCCGATAGGCTCCGTCACCGCGCTTGCCTGGATAACCCAGCAAATGTGCAACATCATCCAGCTTCTGGAAATGACGGGCATGAAACATGGCCATCACATCCATCAGGTCAACATGACGATGATGGTAACGATTCTGGTAGTTATTATAACGCTTTTGCGTATCAATTTCGCCCTGATCGAACAGACTCGGTGCAGAGAGTCCATGATACATGGCGCGGTATAAAATTACTGGTAAATCAAACTGTGAGCCATTCCAACTCACTAGAGTCGGATGTCGCTTGTCAAAAATGGACAAGAATTTTTTCAAAATTTCTGCTTCAGAATGCTGTTCTCGACTAAAGGAAAACAGCTTCATACCCTGTTCATCCATCCATAAACCGGAAATACAGACAATTTCATGCAGCGGTAAACGCTGAAAATCAGAGCCTGAATCCTGACGGCGTAATTTGGTCAGGGCCTGATCCAGATCTGCTTCGGGCAGGTCCAGACCAAACAGATGCGCGCCTGATTTGAGATCGGTTTGGGTTTCAATATCGAAAGTTAAAACAGGCAGGCGCATAAAACAGTGCTCAAATAATTATTCAGGATCTTGTACAGAGAATAACCCTGTAGACAAGTAACGGTCACCACGGTCACAGATAATACACACAATCACTGCATCCGGATGTTCTTCCGCCAGTTTAATCGAGGCCCACACTGCCCCACCAGAAGAGGTTCCGGCACTAATGCCTTCTTTCTGTGCCAGCTTACGCATGGTTTTTTCAGCTTCGATTTGTGGAATATCAATAATGCGATCGACTCGGCTGCGGTCGAAAATGGTTGGCAGATATTCTTCTGGCCAGCGACGGATTCCGGCAATGCTTGAACCATCAGATGGCTGTAAACCGACGATCTGAATATCAGGATTCATTTCTTTCAGGTATTTCGACACACCCATGATGGTGCCGGTGGTACCCATAGAACTGACAAAATGGGTAATTTTGCCACCGGTTTGCTGCCAGATTTCTGGACCCGTGGTCAGGTAATGCGCTTCGACATTGTCCGGATTTCCGAACTGATTCAGCACCAGACCCACACCATCATTCTGCATTTGAGCAGCAAGATCACGTGCACCTTCCATGCCCTGCTCTTTGGTTACTTCAATTAACTCGGCACCATACGCACGCATCGCGTCCTTACGTTCCTGACTCATATTGTTCGGCATGATCAGCTTCATTTTATAGCCACGCATTGCTGCGACCATCGCCAATGCAATCCCCGTATTTCCGCTCGTTGCCTCAATCAGGGTGTCACCCGGTTTGATCTGCCCACGCTTCTCGGCCTGCATGATCATATTATAGGCAGGACGGTCTTTGACCGAACCTGCTGGGTTATTGCCTTCGAGTTTCGCGAGTACTGTAGCTTGAGTGTGACTTGCCAGACGCTGTAAACGCACCAGCGGCGTTTTGCCTACATAATGGTCTAACAAAAATTCATCTGCTTGAAAATCAGGGATGGTATTACTCATTATTTGCACCTATATCGAGGTGCGGCTATTGTATGAAAAAATGCTTTTCCCTGCACCCATTTAGCAAGGCTTTTTCAGAAAACTCACTAAAACTCACACACTATCAAGCCATAAACTACATTTCCCGATAATTTAGCCAGGTGAAGCAGCTCGCTAATGAAGATGAAAATACTATTTCAGTCTGGCACTTTTACAGATTGAAATTTCGTGCGTCTTAGTCTTGCTGTACCTGAGCAAAATTAACTGAAATCTCTTGTATTTTTAACTGCTAATCCGAAGCTTTATAAAAATTATGCTTAAATTTTAACTGTCGATTTAAAGCATGCTAATATGCCAGGCATAAAGAAAATACTGCTTAAATCATGTCAACGATCAACAAAAAGCTGTTTAAACGCCTACACTTAAATCATGCCTATGGACAGCTGATTGCGCTGATTTTTGTGCCGATTACCATTTTGGCCTGTGTCGGTGCCATGCTGGTGTTGACTGAGACCTCGAATGCCGCACGTGCCCAGCAGAAGCAGATGGCCATTGCGATTCTCACTCGTTTTCAAGGCACCTCAGAATATGCACTGGATATCTTGAATCTGTATCCATGGCAATATGACCAGGCTCACAACGCCATGCAGAACATGCTGAATGAAAAGCATCTGGTTCGGGCAGCAGTTCTGGATGAAAATGGCAAGAACCGTTTGGGCATTGGTTTTCAGGAACAGGCGCCTTGGCCAGAATTTGAGAAAAGCGGCAATTTTGTTGGTCCGATTCTGCATCAAGATAATCATATCTATGCCATTAAAGTAAATGAAAACACTTTTTCTACTGGCTGGCTGGCGATTGAACTGGATAACCAGCCGCTAGCAATTGCCCGTTATCGGGTACTGATCGTACTGATTGCGACCGGATTACTAACCTTATTATTACTTCTGCTCTGCCTGAATTTCTACTCACGGCGCTGGATTGCCCCAATGTATGAAATTCGCATGCAGTTGCAACGCCTGAATGCCGATACCCTCGGCCAGCATATGGTGATTAACAGCACCGGTGAGCTGCGTTTATTGCAACGTGATATTGCCAATGTGGTGAAACGTCTGCATTTCAGCTTTTTGGAACTGCGTGAACATACCGAACAGACCGAAGATGATTTGCGCCGCACCCTCGACACTTTAGAAGTCCAGAATATTACCTATCGTCAGGCACGCGACCAGGCGATCTCGGCTAACCAGGCCAAGTCGGTGTTTCTGGCCAATATTTCCCATGAACTGCGCACCCCGCTGAACAGTATTGATGGTTTTATTCATCTGTTATTACGTCAAGGCAATCTCAGCAACGAGCAGAGCCTGTATTTGCAGACCATTCGTAAGTCTTCGGCGCATTTGCTGGCGCTGATTAATGATGTCCTGGATTTTTCCAAGATTGATGCCGGCAAACTGGAATTAGAAACTGCACCTTTCGATCTGGAAGAAGCGATTTTTGATGTGATGGATATGCTGTCACCACTGGCAGCCCAAAAACATATTGATATGGCTTTCTATTATGCGGACGGTGTGCCAAAACACATCATTGGTGATGCACTGCGATTTAAACAGATTCTGACCAACCTGATTTCCAATGCGATCAAGTTCACTCCGGATGGAGAAATCATTGTCCGGGCACGCATGGAACATGACGGCATAGATCAATGTGTGCTGCATTTTAGTGTACAGGATAGCGGCATTGGCCTGAGTGGTACCGACCGTAAGAAGCTGTTTGAGTCCTTCTCGCAGGGTGATACCTCGGTGACCCGTCAGTTTGGCGGTACCGGTCTTGGTCTGGCGATTTCCAAACAGCTGGTCAGCCTGATGCATGGCCAGATTGGCTTTGAAGATAATCAGGAACGTGCTCCAACCGAAAAAGGCTCAACTTTCTGGTTTACTGCCCAGTTCCTGGTCGATGAAGATACCGTGGTTGAACATCCAGATTTTAGCGAATTGACCGTGGTGTCTTATCTTGCACATCCGGCAACTGCGAATGTGCTGCGGCATTATCTGGAAAATTATCAGGTTAAACATATCGAATGTGCATCGATTCTGGATCTGTTTAGCCGTCTGAATCATTTACAGAATAGCGAAAATACCTGGCTGATCGTCGATCATAGTGGTGACAGTGAAGTCTTGTTACGCGAAATCCGTTCACGTTATCAGGGTCATCTGGCTGTCTATGGTTATCAGATGCAACTGGATCCAAGCATGCTCAATGACCATCGTGCCCGTGCCCTGCATCAGCCACTCAGCCGCAGCGCGCTGATTCAGTTACTCGGCAATCAGCCGGTCTTCGACCAGGAACAGCATGAAGAATTTAATGGTCAAGGCCTGCATATTCTGGCCGTGGATGATCACTTACCCAACCTGATTGTTCTGGAAGCCTTGCTGGGTGAACTCAATGTCACCACGACCAAAGCCCTCAGCGGGCAGGAAGCGATCGATATTATTCAGCGCCGTTATGAACAGGAACAGCCAGCATTTGATCTGGTCTTTATGGACATTCAGATGCCAGTCATGTCGGGGATCGATACCACCCGTGCTATTCGCTCGCTGGAATCAACTTTTGAAAATCATAGCCGCCTGCCGATTATTGCACTGACGGCGCATGCACTTTCTGATGAAAAACATAAACTGCTGCAAAACGGCATGGATGATTATGTCACCAAGCCGATCCAGATCGAGCAGATTATCCAAATTTTGACGCACTGGACCACCGAGCATTTTAAACGGATTCCGGTACTGGAACGTGCCAATGTGATTGATGCTCTGGATCCAAATATTCTGGACTGGCAGCAAAGTCTGCAACTGGCAGCCAATAAGGAAGATCTGGCGGTAGATCTGTTACGCATGCTGGTGGACAGCTTTGCGGATGAACTCGATGAAATGCAGCAACTGATTGAACTGGAAGATTTCCCACAACTGGAACATGTGCTGCATCGTTTATACGGCGCGACCCGCTATGTCGGTGCACCGACTTTACAGAAAGTCACCGGTGGCTTTGAACAGTTCGTTTCAACCCTGCGCAAAGAACGCCGTAAGGCCGATGAAAACTTTGTTCAGGACGTGCTGAAATATTTTGATGAACTCAAAGCCGTGGTTGAACAGGTTGAACAGGCTGCCCAGCAAATTTTGAAGCAACATTTGAATTAAACCTCTGAAGTGGCTCAGTCCATGACTTAAGAAGTGTGACTGAGCTGTCATGCAAGCCTAAAGGCTGCATGCTATGCTCAAGCCAGGAAAAATAAGGAAGAATGCCATGTCACTCGTGCGCTTGGAAAAAAATAACGGCATTGCCACTGTTACACTGAATCGTCCGGATAAACGCAATGCCATGAGCTTTGCCCTGCTGCGCGAACTGGTCGCGACTGCACAAAAAATCAAAAAAGATAAAAGCATCCGATGTGTGATTTTAACGGGTGAAGCTCAAGTCTTTAGTGCCGGTATTGATCTGGCCGATTTAAATAATCCTAAAAATCGTGCTTATGCTGCCTGGGAGCTGATTCGTCCGGGTCAAAGCCTGTTTCAAAAAGCATTTCTGGTCTGGCAAGAATTGCCCGTTCCGGTGATTGCCGCGATGGAAGGCTTCTGTTTTGGTGCCGGGATGCAGCTTGCCCTGGCCGCAGACATACGCATTGCCCATCCTGAGACTAAAATGTCAATTATGGAAACCCGTTGGGGACTGGTGCCAGACATGGGACTCAGCCGCTCACTGAAAGGCCTGATTGGTATTGATCTGGCAAAAGAGCTGACTTTGACTGCCCGGATTTTTGAGGGCGAATATGCCAAAGAAATCGGTCTGATCACCCATGTCGATGAACAGCCACTGGCAAGAGCACAAGCCTTGGCTGAAGAAATGCTGCAACGTTCCCCAGATGCGCTGATGGCCTCTAAATTTGTACTGGATGCCATGCAGCATCGTCCGAACAAATCCCTGCGTATGGAAAAAATCTGGCAATTGAAATTGCTGCTGGGTAAAAATAGCCAGCTGGCCCGTAAAAAAGACAAGAACCCAGAGGTTCAGTTTGTACCGCGCCAATATAAATAAGTCGAGTCTGAGTCAAAGCAAGGAATAAGAGAAAGTATGCAGTTGAATCGCGATACTAAAATTGCCTTTTTAGGTATGGGGCTGATGGGCACTCGTATGGCCACACGTCTGCTTCAGGCAGGTTTTCAGGTGGCGGTTTGGAACCGTACGCCAGCGGCCTGTGATCCCTTGCTGGATCTAGGAGCAACTGCACTGTCTTTAGACCAGATTGCGAATTATCCAGTGATTCTGACTTGTCTGGCAGATGATCATGCGGTGCAATCTGTTTTTGCTCAGATCGAACCGTATTTGGTTGCGGAGCAAGTGATTGTGGATTTTTCCAGTCTTTCGGTACAGCAAACTCAAACACTTGCCGCGCGAGCACAGGCCAAGAAAGTAATCTGGATTGACTCTCCGGTTTCAGGCGGTACCGCCGGAGCTGAACAAGGCAGTCTGGTGATTTTTGCCGGTGGTGATGCCGCGACGATTGAAAACCTTGATCCGATCTATGCAGTACTTTCACAGCGCGTGACCCGCATGGGTGATACGGGCACCGGTCAGGCGACCAAAATCTGTAATCAGCTGATTGTGGCTGCCAATAGCACCCTGATTGCAGAAGCGGTTGCCTTGGCTGGACTTGCGGGGGTGGATACCCGTTTACTCGCGCCTGCGCTGGCGGGTGGTTTTGCCGACTCCAAGCCTTTTCAGATTCTGGCACCGCGTATGGCCACGCAAACTTTTGAACCGGTGCAATGGAAAGTACAGACCTTATCCAAGGATCTGAATAATGCCGTGCAACTGGCACAAAGCTTTGACCTGGATGTTCCGGTGGCGACTCAAGCTTTAACGCAGTTACATGCTCATCAAGCCCAAGGCTTTGCCGAAGCAGATCTGGCTACTGTAATCCAGCAACTAAAACATTCATAAAGCTTGATTGATGCGGCCTTGAATATTGAAGAGAAAGACATGATTAAACTTGCCGTCAACCTGTCGATGATTTTTACCGAAGTACCGCTGATCGAACGTTTCGCGCTGGCTCGTGCACAGGGCTTTAATCATGTGGAAATCCAGTTTCCTTATGAACTTACGATTGGCCAGATTCAAAACCAGCTCAGCACCCATCAGCTAAACTTGTGCCTGATTAATGTGCCGGCAGGTGATTTAATGCAGGGCGGTCATGGTCTGGCTGGCATTCCAGGACAGGAAATCGAGTTTCGTCATGCGGTTGAGCAGGCCATCCAGTATGCTACCGCATTGAATGTACCTCGGGTGAACATTCTGGCAGGAAAACAGCCTAGGGATTGCGATCTTTTACCCTGCCTGAATACGCTGGCGAGTAACCTAAAAATGGCCTGTTCAATGCTGCTTGAGCATCAAATTGAACCGGTCTTCGAAATGATCAATGGCACCGATATGCCACGTTTTTTGATTCAAAATGTTGCTCAAGCACAGGAAATGCTGGAAGCGGTACATCATCCGGCCTTAAAAATGCAGTACGACTGTTACCACATGGCAATGATGGGCGAAGATGTACTGGAAACTTTGCAAGAAAATATTGCCTCGATTGGTCATATCCAGTTTGCGGATTGTCCGGGACGGCATCAACCCAATACGGGCTCAATTCAATATCATGATATATTTCAGTGGTTAAAACATAGTCAATATCAAGGTTATGTTGCTGCCGAGTATAAACCCAGCGGACATTCCAATGATTCCTTTGACTGGAAAGCTGAGTTCTTTCCGGAGCATGACTGAGTGGACTGCGGCTTCATTTGAAATTCAGGACTAAAACCGCTATATTAGACCATGCATAATTGTTAGGAAATTACACTCCCCATGAATTTAGAACCATCGCCCAGCGCTTCTAATTCTCACGATCTTACTATGAATTCAAATTCTCAAGCTGTACAGGACTGCTTAAAAGTCGTACATGCTGCACTTGAAGATGTAAAAGCAAAAGAAATTGTTGAGCTTGATGTCAGCGGTATCAGTAATGTGGCTGATGCTATGGTGATTGCAAGCGGTACATCGACACGTCACATCAAATCATTGGCCAATAACGTTGCTGAAGAAGCACGTAAAGCTGGCTTCCGCCCTCTTGGTATTGAAGGCGAACGTGATGCTGAATGGATCCTCATCGACCTTGGTTATGTTGTGGTTCATTGTATGCTTCCAACAGCGCGTAAATTCTATGACCTAGAAAGCTTATGGCGCAATCCTACAGATACTGACTCTGTAGCGTAAAAACTGAATATTCAAAAAAGCGACCTGTGTAGGTCGCTTTTTTATTGCCTGTTCATCTAACTTTACAAGCATTAATACAACTCAATCTGTTAACTATTTTTCTTTAATTTTCATATTGTCTTATGCACCGATTTGATTGGTATTTTAGGATCAATTCATCATAAACATAGAGGTTCGATGATCACTCAATAATCCTTTTTTCAAGATATAAAATAAAAAATCCCCCTTTATTAAAGGGGGACTTAGGGGGATTCTAATGATTTAAATGATTAGTGACCGGTACCATTAATCGCTTTGGTCATGTCTTCCACAACTTTCTTGGCATCACCGAAGATCATCATGGTCTTGTCATTATAGAACAGGTCATTGTCCAGACCCGCATAACCGGTTGCCATAGAACGCTTGATCACCATAATGGTACGTGCTTTATGCGCTTCCAGAATCGGCATGCCATAAATTGGCGATGTTGGATCATCTTTCGCCGCAGGGTTCACAACGTCGTTCGCACCAATCACTAGCACCACATCTGTTGCCGGGAAGTCCGAGTTGATCTCGTCCATTTCCAGGATATCTTCATACGGTACGTCCGCTTCAGCAAGTAGTACGTTCATATGACCTGGCATACGACCTGCTACAGGGTGAATCGCAAAACGAACCGTTACGCCCTGCTCTTTTAGCAAGTTAGCCAATTCTTTTACCGCATTTTGTGCACGGCCTTGCGCCATACCATAACCCGGTACAATCACCACGCTGTCTGCATTTGACATCAGGAAGCCTGCATCATCTGCCGAGCCAGAACGGTGATTACGTTGGACCTGTTCACCTGCTCCTGCTGTCGGCGCAGCTGCACCGCCCATCGCACCGCCAAACAAAACGTTGATGATTGAGCGGTTCATCGCTTTACACATGATGTAAGACAGAATAGCACCTGAAGAACCCACCAGTGAGCCTGCAACGATCAACATGTTGTTTTCTAGGGTAAAACCAATACCAGCTGCTGCCCAACCCGAGAATGAGTTGAGTAGCGATACCACCACTGGCATATCACCACCACCGACTGGTGCAATCCATACCCAGCCGAATGCCAGCGCAAGGCCTGTCATCGCCCAGAACGAGGTCATATTGCCAGTCAGGAAGAAGTGAACACCAAAACCTAACATAGCAATAAAGATGATCGCCTGAACCGGTTTCACCCATGCACCTGAAATGGTTTTTGCCCATTTCTTTGCAGCCAGTTTACCGTAAGCAAAGACTGATGCTGTAAAGGTAATCGCACCCACGAAACAGCCTACAAACAGTTCAAATAAATGAACACGGCTCATTTCATGGAAATTTACCCCATTAGCAGCCAATAGGTCTGGACCAAGTTCAATCAGTTTGTTGTTGTGAATAATGGCAGCGACAGCAATCAAGACCGCAGCCAGACCCACCAATGAGTGCATTAGCGCCACAGTTTCAGGCATCTGGGTCATTGGAACTGTGCGTGCACGGGCGATACCCACAATTGCACCCAGCACCATTGCACCAATAATCATCCAGACCACCGGATTCTCAGCCACAAAGAAGGTAGTCACGACCGCAATGGCCATCGCGATCATTCCGTAACGGTTACCGGCAATCGCAGTTTTAGGACCTGATAAACCACGTAGCGTCAGGATAAAAAGAACGGCACCAATCAGGTAGAACCAATCCGCATATTCTCGAATCATTTCCATGGATTAACCCTCTTTTTTCTTTTGCTTAGGTTTAAACATTTCCAGCATACGTGCAGTCACTGCAAAGCCACCGAAAATATTGATACTGGCCAGGAACACCGCAATTGCACCAAGCACGCTCACCACATTAATGGTCTGGAAATCTACGCTACCTTCAACGCCGATCACCGGCAGGCCAACGGTCTGAATCATCGCACCGACAATAATGATCGATGACAAGGCATTGGTGACCGCCATCAACGGCGTATGCAATGCTGGTGTTACACCCCACACCACGTAGTAACCTACGAAAATGGCAAGGACAAAAATCGTAATTGTTTCAACCATGAGTCTTCTCCTTAACCACGTTTCAGCAGCACTTGGCCGCCATGAGTGACAAGTAGGGCTTTTTGAATTTCTTCTTCTTGATTCAGGACAAAATTCTTATCTGCATCAAATAATGTTTCAACGAAGTTAAATACGTTACGAGCGTATAAAGCAGAGGCTTCAGTCGATACAGTCGACGGAATATTTGGAATGCCGAGAATTTTGACGCCGTTGTCGGTATGGACTGTTTCGCCACATTTTGAACCTTCGACGTTGCCGCCAGATTCTACTGCCATGTCCAGAATCACTGAACCCGGTTTCATTTTCGCAACTGTTCCAGCACGGATTAAACGCGGTGCATCACGGCCCGGTAAAAGCGCTGTGGTAATCACGATGTCAGCATTTGATACCGCTTTATCAACAATTGCAGCCTGATCGCGGATGTATTCTTCACCCGGCATCCAGCCATAACCATTTTTGGCAGCATCAGCCGCTTTTTGCTGCTCTTCAGCAGACATCGGTACGTCTAGCCATTTACCACCTAAAGATTCAACCTGATCTTTGGCAGTTGGACGCAAGTCCGTGGCTTCAACGATGGCACCTAAACGTTTTGCTGTTGCAATCGCTTGCAGACCCGCTACACCGACCCCCATGATCACCACACGAGCCGGTTTAACCGTACCCGCAGCAGTCATCAGCATCGGGAACATGCGCTGGTATTCAGCCGCAGCCAAAAGCACCGACTTGTAACCTGCAAGGTTGGCTTGAGAAGACAAGACATCCATATTCTGCGCACGAGACAAGGTTCGTGGCAAAAGTTCCAATGCAAATGCAGACACGTTTTGTGCCGCGAATTGGTCAAGCTCAGTATTACGGTAAGGATCAAACATTGCCACGATAGTGGTGTTCGGGTTGAGTTTTTGAATTTCCTCACCTTTCGGTGCACGAACTTTTAAAATCAACTGACTGCCGGTGTAGGCATCATCCGTAATTTTGGCACCAACTTGTTCATAGGCACTATCGATATAGGCAGCTTTAACACCTGCACCACGTTCGATAATCACGCTATGTCCTGCGCTGATCAATTTCTTTACTGTCTCTGGCGTCGCAGCGACGCGATTTTCACCGACAACAGTTTCGGCTGGAATTCCGATCTGCATGAGCGTTCCTCAAGCTAATTTTTCTTAAGTAAACATCGTGTAAACGATGCTTCCCCTCAGGATGTGTTCTTGTTGAATTTTTGGATTCTAATCAAACTGTTTGAAATTACCACCTACTATTTATTTAATAAATACCTATATTTTGAACTGATGATTCATAAAAATGATGCTGTGATAGCACATTTATTTAATTCAATGGCTATTCATATTAGATGCTTTTATAAACGATATTCATTCCGCTGAATGAAATATCTAGATTTTGCTGGCGTAAATAAGCGCAGATTTCTGATTTATTTTGTTACATTGATGATTCTGACAATGATTGCTGTATTTCTTGATTCAGAAGTAGATTTTCAATTTCTCTAGTCCCTATAGATAGCGGCACTTTAGCTGTGCTGTTTTTTTAGCTTTGACTTTTTTGACAGATTTAGCACTCAAGCAAGATCACTGGTTTTAGATGTTAAAATCTTATTTTATGAAATGATAGAATTTGTTTTGAGCAGATCTTCATCAGACAAAATTGATAGATCTGACAAAAAATAATCGCCAAAATTTTATAAGACTCAGGTCTCAAACAGTCAGATAAAGGGTAGAAAAAAAGCTGGAGGACTATTTATTATATTAATGTACTGAACTTGATTCAAAATGGAGAATCCTATTTTCGCACCAAATTTGCGCAACAAAATAGAGTAAATATTCCGCTTTTTTAGCCTGAATGCTCCTTTTTTATTGTTTCTACCTCGAGCTGCGCTTTAATGAAGCAACCCCATCATCAAAAGATGAAAAGTTCTGCAAACATTCACTCATATTTTCTATTTAAAATTGCACTTCTTTCTTTAAGCTGCCTGAGTTCTGACAATTTTCAATGCTGGCAATATTTCTCTACTTTTAAAGCGGGAACTTCTGGCCTATAGTGCCCTCAATTTGAACATTATTCTCATTCCTCATTTAAGTTCTTCTGGTCTGAATACAAGGTTAGCCCTATGCACACGCCTCTCGATATTAGTCAAAATAAGCCCTTATTATGGCTGATGGCGATTGCATGCGGTTTATGTGCTGGTGCGAACTATTATTGCCAACCATTGATTTCATCGATTCAGCAGTATTATCAGGTACCTGAATCACAAGTGGCGCTTACCGTCACTTTTGCTCAAATCTCTTATGCCTTGGGCCTGCTGTTTATTGTGCCTTTGGGGGACATGCTGAATAAAACCAAACTGATCCCCTTTCTTATGTTAGGTGCGGCATCAGGTTTATTTATTTGTGCCAGTGCGGTAAATCTGCCAATGCTCTGGGTCGGTACTATCATTGCCGGACTGTTTTCCGTAGCTGCACAGATTCTGATTCCCTTGGCTACCATGGCGGTCAAACCGGAAAAAACCGGAGAAGTGGTGGGCTTCCTGATGAGCGGATTACTGGTTGGCATTCTGCTCTCGACCAGTATTGCCGGATTACTTTCCGACCTGTTTCACTGGAAAATGATTTATATCCTCAGTGGCATAAGCATGCTGGCCTTAAGTTTTTATTTGAGAGGAAAACTACCGAGCCTGCCACGTCTGAGAATCAGCTATACAGCGATTTTTAAATCTATGGGGATATTACTCAAGCAGGAACCACGACTGGTTTTGCGTTCACTGACAGGCGCCTGTGCTTTTGCTGCCATGAGTATGTTGTTCTCCACCATCGCTCTGCTGTTGACGCAGGAACCTTTTCAGCTTTCTGATGTCATGGTCGGACTGGTCACGCTGGTGGGTGTATTTGGCGCACTTTCCACGCAGTTCATTGGCAAATGGGCCGATCGTGGCCATATCAAAACACTGAGCTGGATCGGCTGTTCTATCCTGATGGGAAGCTGGTTATTTTTATACTTTGGTGCAGTATCTTTGCTCAGTTATATTCTGGGTTATGGACTGATAAATCTTGGGCTCGCGATTACCCATAGTTGTAACCAGAACGTGATTTTTCGCCTGCGCCCGGATGCCAAATCACGAGTCAATTCACTGTATATGACCTTGTATTTTATTGGCGGTGCCTGTGGTTCAGCCTTAGGCGTATATGCCTGGC
The DNA here is from genome assembly GCA_963516025.1 of Acinetobacter lwoffii. Taxonomy (GTDB): domain Bacteria; phylum Pseudomonadota; class Gammaproteobacteria; order Pseudomonadales; family Moraxellaceae; genus Acinetobacter; species Acinetobacter lwoffii_R. Next base: position 54,817 of record CAUPZU010000009.1, on the reverse strand, counting down.
ATCATGGTGGATGGAGCATGACCTGTCTGGCAGGACTCGGGCTAGCTCTGTGTGCCACCCTATTCGCCCTGCTGGATCAATGGTATCAGGCCAGAACAACTGCATAAGTATTTTGACTATATTTAGCTGACTTGCGCCGCCGGATAATAAGGCTTATTCAGATCAAGAGTTTGTGAATTTTCTAATAAAATACAGATAAAAACCGGCAATAAGGCTGCCAGAATCCGGCAGCTTTCCTCTAATGATTTATAATTCAGCGAGCTGTGATACGTGGCGCCACCCTGCATTATCTGATGGTGCAAGGTAGATAAACGTTGAAATATTCCAGCTAAAATTTCAACAGAATTTCGTTCTTTTAAAGCATTCTCTATATTCTGTTTCTGTGTTTCCAGATCAGCTTGACAGCTTTCCAGACTAATTTTCTGATGACGATAATCCCAAAAGCTTTGTTCCACATAGGGATTGGCCAAGAGTGAGCAGATCGGCTGGCTGTATTTTTCCCAGAGAATATGATTAATTTTCTGATCCAGATCCTTTTGGCAGAGTGTTTCCATAAACTGATGCAGCTTTTTCTGATCTTGAACCAGATCACACTCATCTGCATAAATCGCCTGAAAGCTGATCCACAGGCTGATAAACTTAAAATCCAGATCCTGATCCAGGTCTAGCGATTTTTTAAACCAGCCTAAGCCCCGATGAATTCTTAGATTAAAATGTGCCGAATTTTGTGCTTTATGGCTTTTATAAATCTCCTCCAATAACAACATGATTATTCTCCTTATTTCTAGCGTTTTTATATTCATCTTTCTCCTATCAAAATATACCATTCCAACCTGACTGGGAATTCCAATTTTATTTCTTGTTTCATTCCCTGGATTTACCGGGCTAGCTCAAGTTCGCCGGGTGGTTTTTCTGATTTTATGCTAGTATTACGCCCTCTTTTTGCGACGTCAGCAGATCCGGTTTAAGCCAAAAACCAATAACTGAGTGATCGCATGGATTGCTTCTTCTTTCTTCCATTTCGTTAAGGCGTGATTTTGAATGACTGATCTGACCACCATTGAAAATAAACTTCAACCACGAATCAGTGTTGCGCCGATGATGGACTGGCGATAATAATACATTTACTAATATAAATTCAATAACTTATAAATTTAATAAAATCAATAGTTGCAATATGGTTGCATATAAACAAAAAATAGCCCTCAGTCCGAAGACCAAGGGCATAAAAAATAAGTGGACCACCTGTTAATAACACTTGCTGTTAAATACAGATTTGGCGAAGTCAATAAAAGTAATAATTACCTTTGCCCAACGCTCCCAGTTCTGGCCAAGATCCGTGATAAATGACTTCAAGAAAGCCAGAACCCAAGCTTTTTTATCTGCTCCAGAATCACGTTCTTTTTCTGCTGCATCCATCGCATTTGCAGCCGTTTCATAGATTTCACGGCCAACCTTAGCTGCTTCAACAAATTCAGAAACAGCACTCGCAATTGTCAAAGCTGCCATTATTTATGCCCCTTTTCATAGTCAATCAGAACTTTGGCCACAGCTTTTGCTGCGATCCAATAACGTGCCTGGTATGCTGCCAGTTCAGCTTCATTTGAAATAAAACCAAGTTCTACAATCAGACCACCGGCATTGATATAACCCAAACTCCCCCGGGCCGATTGGCTTTGATCAATCCAGCCATCATTACCACGTAAACGGCTACCCAATGCTGAAGCTACTGCTGCAGATAGATCCTGTGCCAATTTCTTATCTTTTGGCAGGGCAATTGTTTCTACACCATTCGCCTGTTTGGATGTTGCAGCGTTCATGTGGAATTCAACTGCAACACTAGATCCTTTGATCAACTTGATGGCTGATGAAAGCGGATCATTCTGTGATCCGGTACCATCGTTTTTGACCTGGACACCAGCTTCACGCAAATAAAAAGAAACCGCATTCCTGAAATTAGTCACTAGGTCAGCTTCTTTCACTTTGCCATTCACTGCACCAGGATCAGAATTACTATGCCCTGCAGTAATGGTGGCAAAGCCAAGATGTTGATGCAGTTTTGGTTGATAAATCTTCTTACCAAGCCAGGATAAAAACACCATGACCGACCCTGTAATAAATGCATGGTACTCAACAGGGATCACTTTAAAGTCCATCGCCCATTGCAATGCTGGAATAACGACAAGCAATAAAAAAGCTCCCAAAATTGGGAGCGTCACAGAAAGATACTTCCAGGCACTTTGTTCAATTAATTTCATTTGACACTCCAATTCGCAGCCTTATTTTTAAGCCAGTTTTCGATAAATGTACTTCCAAGAATTCCCAGAGCTGATGCAATTGCAATCAAAGCCAGGGGGTGAATATCGGGAATTTGTAATAAGACCCCACCAGCCAAAACGGATGAAGCTGATCCCAAAATAGTCCGACCCAAAACAAGTCGAACAGTTAGCCTTTCCTCAGATACAAGAAGTTTAGACAGGCCGATGACAGCCCCGATCACGACAAGCATCCAAAATGTTTTTTCATGCTCTTGCATGATTCCCCCTATTTTTTTGACATTAAAAAAGCACCCGAAGGTGCTGTTAGTGGTCTATAGATTATGCTTCAGCTGTTGCTTGTGTGATCCGTGCTGAGTAATTCCATGATGTCGGTTTCCACACATCTCGGGCTGCAACACGCACATAATATGTGGTCGTTGATTGCAAGCCAGTAATCGTGCAAGCATTTTCGGTACCGGTCCAACGTGCTTCTGTTGAATCAGGATCAAAATTAGCATTCGTACTGATCCACACCTGGTAATCTTTCAGATCCGGTACTTCACTTGGAATCCAAGTCACTGTGATCGAATCTGCAGTGGCAGAGGTGTACACATTCAACAATTGTGGTGGCACTGGATTACTGATATTCAGCTCAGCATAAGTGCTGACAATCGAGCCGTTCTTACTTGCAACACGAACTGTATAAGCACGTTGAATACCGTCAATTTTCGCTTCATCCATGCTGTATGAATAATCCGTATTCGTGGTTTCAACTGTCCGAAGCAGTACACCATTAGACCAAATTTGAACAACATACCCTGTAGCGCCAGCTGCACTTTGCCACTGAACTTTAAAGCTTGTACCTTCAAAGGCTGACTGAAGGGATAGACCTTTTACGCCAGATGGACGGCTGCCAGTAATGGTGTGACTATAAGCGGCTACCTCATCCAGAGTCTGTTCTTTTTGCTGCAATCCATTGAAGCTGGTGAACTTCAGATAAATCTGTTTTCCAACCATATTTTCATTGTAATCATGGCTAAAAATGGCACGATCAATACGAACAAATGATTCGCCTGCATTATGTGGCCCTGCATCATCGAAACGTCCACGGATCACATCGCTCAATGTATACAGCCCAGATCCATTCAATGTGGCCTCAATATAGTTAATATATTCGTCACCGACTCTACATAGAGTTGCATCAACTTCAGCATCTTCAACCGTACCACTGAACATCTGGCTGGATGTATTCAACTGAATCTGCATCTCGGTATCATCTGCATCAATCGCTGAAACCAGGGCACCATATCGGGCAGAACCATAGATCGTACCAACCATTTCATAAGTTGTATTATCCAGGCTGACCCAGACATTACAGCCGCCCCAGTTGATTCCACCGGATACAGCTACCCAGATCTGATTTTTACCGCTAGTTAAATCTAATGGTGGCTCAAAAATATTCGGTGCATTCACGTTTCCTGGTTCTTCATTTCCACCTTGGTACCCATTTGAGGATTGAAGATCATATTCAACTGCAGAGCGAGATCCAACGGCCAGCTCTTCAGCCGTAATAGACAACATTCCATCTTCATCTTCTTCGACACGCGTGATACGCACCGGAAAGCGATTCAAGCCTAAAGATTCATCTGTGATCGTCACAATATCCATCGGCTCTAACCGGCAGTACTTCCAGCCTAATTCAAACTCATATTCATTACGAACATACAGTTTTCGCTGTAGTAGCAACTGCACTGCATGACGGGCAATTTTAGGTTCACAGAAAAAATCGTGCTTGACCGGATCTTGCGTACGTAGACCAAACATTTCGATATTGGCTTGATCTTTAGCTTCAACGGTTTCAGTGTTGTATTGATTGAAGCGGTTTACATATTCAATCTGGCAATGATTATAGGCATCGGTATCACGACTTCGACGTACCCGAACTGGCTGATCTTCACCCAGAAAATCGTCATCTGTTAAGTGATAGACTGGTTCCAGATTTGGTGTAAAAGTCACTCCATTTCCACTGACGACACTGTCACCATAAGATCGGATCTTCAAACCGTCTGGACTAGGTACCACGGCACAATTCACCGCTTCAACAATTTCATTGATGATTTCGAATGCTTCACGCTGTTCTGTCAAAGCAGGACTGACCAACAAATTGGTTGCAGCACAGTAGATCCGAAATTCAGATAAATCTGCCATTTGTAGACTGGGTGATGCGCCATATCGTGGATTAGTAATGAAATCCTCAATTACATCTGCAGGATTGGCATCATGAATCGTTTCTGAAAATGTAATATCACTAATTACTTCGAAATTATGATTCGATAGGCTGGCACTACCACCCAGATCATAATTAGCACATGCTACATAGCCCAGAAACGGATAAGGTAATGCTTGGTCAGGATGCTTTGAATAAAGATAACCCCAGACAGGATTATAGTCTCCATCAAATAATTCAAAACCTAGCTGATCAATTGGTTTGAGTTGGATACCGCCTTCCGTTTTAGGAACAATCTGTTCTTTGTCACGCCAGATAACACCAATCTCTTTAATTTTGTTTTCACAAAGCCCAAGCATGAATGATGCGCTGTAGGTATAAGTGGTGTTTTTGGTTTTTACACCCCCACCCTTACCACCTTGTTTTTTAGTCGTTGTATGGGCAGTGGCTGTAAAATCTCCATACCAGAACATATTGGCAGCAACACGGTTTTTTCCATATACCAAAGGATGACAAAGACCATAGGCTGACTGCTGGATACGCATTGAATTGATCCGCTTGTCAGATGTGCTGACGGTACCACCACCAAAAACACCACTCATTTTACAGCCCTCTTAATCGATAAAACCCGGCAATTCGCCGGGCTAAACTTCCTTTGGTTCCATCCTGGAGAATGACCCCCTGATGGATATATGAGTGGATGATCGTTGGCCACTCAACGACAATTGCAGCATGACTGATGCACTTGCCAAAATGATAGAGAACAATGTCACCAGGCTGAGGATCATCTACCTGATCACAAAATTTCTGAATGTGTTCAAGATAACGCTGCCCCATCTGGTGCATGTGCCAGTCAGCTGGATATGGGCGTGGATCATAATGATCAATCAGCCCCACTGCTTCATAGACTTCACAAAGCAATGTTGCACAATCTACACCGACACCTTTAACACGACCTTGATGATGATATGGCGTACCCAGCCAGGTCATGGCTTCGTTAACAGCTTCAAAGTTTTTCATATTTAGTCCAATAAAAAACCCTGATCTAATTAAAGGTTAGGGTTGATGATGGTTTGTTGGGTTATTTTGCTAAGTGTTTTTTAGCAAAACGATCTATAATTCCAATAACTCATAAATCAAAGCCAGATATGTCTAAAATAAATTCAGCAGAAAGTATTCGAGGACTAGCCTGCATGGCTGTCGTACTTTCACACTTATCGCTAGCTTTTGCTCCATTTCTACACAATTTTGAGCGAGTACAATCTTCTGGAAACAGCATAATTGATTGGATTCATCATTCCCCGCTTGGTTTCTTTTATTCAGGATCTGGTGCTGTTTTTATATTTTTTGTATTAAGTGGCTATGTTCTTTCGTACGCAATTTTAAGTAAAAAAGATATACCACTTAAAATTAAATCGATGGCTTTGAAGCGCTACCCAAGACTTGCTATTCCTGCAGGTATTTCTTGTTTAGTTGCTTTCGCCATATTATCTATTCCTGTAGACACATCAAATATTCTTGGTAATTGGATGCAAAAATATGGAACATCTAATGCAACAATTTTCGATGCTCTATATGAAGGCTTTATTGGTTCATTCCTATTTGGATATATAAATACAAACTGGGTACTTTGGACCATGCAAATTGAGCTTATTGGCTCATTTGTTTTGTTTGCTTTACTCTATATTTATAATTTCAACAATAAGTTATTCATACCTATCGCCCTCATATCTCCTTTGCCATTTGCAATAATTTCGCCAGTTGTTGCTTTGGGGGTATATGCCTTTGTTTTTGGAATTTTTATTTATCTTTACGGCAAAAAAATCCCAACCATACTATCTATATTATTTCTAATTATTGGTCTTTACTTTGCTGGTGTTCACAACACAAGTGACTCATATAGCCTATTTACTTCAGTACTAGGCACCAAAACATCTGTACTTTTAAATTTTGCTGCCGGTTTATTTGTTGTGTACAGTATTCTAATGAATGAAAAGCTTTCGCAATTTTTAGATAAAAAAGTTCTTGTTTGGCTTGGCACACTGTCTTTTTCTATCTATTTACTGCATATTCCATTGATTTATCTTGTGGCTGTTCCAAGTTTTAACTTTATTCTGGAGCTATCTAATAGTTATGCAACTTCAGCAATATTGTCATCAATCATCTTGATTGCAATCACCTTATTTTTCTCACATTTTTATAGCAAATACGTTGACCAACTATCTATTAAGGTTGCTAATAGAATAGAAAAAGCTACTAGCAAACCCGCTCAAACCAAAAAGGCCCTCCCGTAAGAGGGCTTTTTTTACACTATTTCGATACCACCAAAATTGACAGAAGCAGCATTACGAGCATTAAGTGTTAAATATAGGTGAAGGACATCACCAGCCTTGCATTCAATATCCGTAATCTTTACTCGCTGTAATGGATTGTGAACTGAACCTGACAACCGAGTCATACCTAATGCGGGTTTCACATAATACTGACGACTCGAATCCACATAATTCACTTTGTATAATTGAATGTCGACATAAGCATCATTCAATTTATTAGCCATAGAAATCAGTTCTGCCACTGAAGTATATTCATATATGAACATCAGATTAGAGTTGTTAGTACTTGAAAAGTTATCATCTGCAGGTGCAGAAAAACTATTAAGAACAAATCGCTGCGCCTCAACCAATATAACTTTTCCACTCTCACCCATACACAATGCTTTTTTATAAGCAAGACCAGTGAAACCACCCAACCAAAATGGATAATCAGCCAAAGCAGTAAAAGTGATTCCACGATCTGTGCTCTTATAGAACCCATCATTAGTAGCCAAATAAAGATCATTTCCACTTTTTAAAAGGCCTGGATGATTTCCTGCACCTTTTTCTTGCAATGGATACTGCGTCGCAAAATCAAAGTTATATGGTGCTGTTCCTTTCACCTTAAAGCTAAAGTTACCCCCATAATAGAATTCGTAATCACCCGCACCCCACTTGATCACTTCTGGATTACTATAGCCTCGGCTATAGGCGTAATACATATAATTGTAGCGACCTTGCTCATCTTTCGTGAATATTTGCCGACTCGTTTCCTCATTTAGACGCATCGTGCTGCCATCAGTCCGCACTACATCCCAATTTATTCCATCATTTGTACGAACGCATACAATGAAGCGATTCTTGCCACCATCACGATCAACATACGGCAGATGGAATGAATGGTAGGTGTACACATAACCACCATCAATCAAGATCGCCGGATCATGCTTCCATGCTGTCGGAATGATTGTGATATTTACGCGCTCAAGAGCAGGAGCCCCATTGTCAGCAGGTACACTAATTTCAATTACATCGCCTGCTGCTGGACATGGTAAAAACGCATGTTTTCGGGCACTTGCAGTAGCTAAAGTTTGTGGCGGTAGTCGCAGTTGTGCAGTCGTATAAGATTTATCAGACTCATAAAGAGAGCGTACACGTTGCCAAGTTTTAGCATCGTTGCTCACAAATAAATCCTCATCCTCCCACGTGACACCTTCAGATCCGCCCACAGGAAGGATTGATGAGATCATCCAATACTTAAATCCAGCAACACCTGCGGCATCATAAGCGATAGTAGGATGACAATATTCAGCATTATTATAAACTTTTGTGTCCACGATTGAGCCTGGATTGTCCACCTGCCCAGATGGGGTGGTGAACGGCTGTGACTTTAATTTCGTGTAGGCCATAGCCGACTGAATATATGTCGCCATGTGTGCATAGATAGATTTTGTACCTGCTTCAGTGATTGGTATTTGAGTATATAAAACATTGGTTTTGCTTTTAATACCATCAGCCCCGTTGACCTCGTAGCGAATCCCCAACGGTGAGATATTTTTTTCAAACGCACCTATTGCAGCAATAGAGTTTCTTGCTTTGTTTAACTCCACAAAATCATTGTAAAACTTCGGCTTAAGTAAATTGATGGATTCTTCAGTTTTCTTTAAACCTGCTGTGTAAAGTCTCAATGAACCATCTGTGTATTTGTTAGGTTCGTAGTCTGTCGCAAGCTGACCTAATTCAAGCTGAACTGGTAGATTAATAACTTTGGCCAATGTCCCAAAACCTTCGGAAGATAAAGGTATCAGGACAAATTTTATGGCGGGATCATCAATCAAAAAAGTGGCAGTATTCCCAGACCAAACAATGCTGGTAATTTGCTTTACATGATTTGCTGAATCGAGATTGGCAGATGAATAACCAGAAACTCTCAAGTAAGTACCATTGATTAAACTGCGATCTACTCCACTTACAGTATAGTAATTACCAGACACAACAGGAATAAAGTCTGAAACAACGTCATTATCGCTTGATGTTAATTGAGCGCCAAGCGAGTTTATTCTGCGCTTTGTGATTACTTCGCCTGTAAATAAATTCTTTGTTGAGGTTTTTAGTTTTTCAGTACCAGCTAATTGAGCGTCTGTGTACTCTTTTGCTTTTTTGACCGCTCCTTCATCTGCAATAGGTGTGCTATTAATGGATGTAATAGCCTCCCGACCAGCGGCAAATGATGCGCTAAATGTGGTTTTATGGACAGCCCAATTCAAATTATAAGTAACACCTGCCACCACAGTTCTAGTGTTGATCATCAAATATTTTGCACCTACCGGTACAGTTACTTTCTGATAGATAATTCCTAATGCTGTATCAGTTTCAGTGACAGAAGTATGAGCTATCGCAGATTGGGTTCGATTAAGGTTAGGATCATCGGCAAAGAAAGAAAAGCGCGAGCCTAGCGCTGACGTGTATTTTTGTGTGTCGTTGTGCATATACAAAACATCGCCAGCATTCACACTAAGAACTAAAGAATCTACAGAAGTAAGAGCCGCAATTCCGCCAGAAATACCCAAATTCGTATAACGCGGAGTTTTAGGCCCAATCTTATTTCCATCTACATATTCGGTAATGATTTTTGATAGGTCTAATTTGTTGGTATCGGCGTAGGTTTTGGCATTCGCTTCCGCTGCACTGGCTTTAGTGGTTGCGTCTGTAGCCGCTGCTGTAATAGCTTCACTTTTAGCAATATTAGCTTTTTCGGTTGAATCTTCTTTAGATTCTACATTCTCAGCCAATTGGCCAAGCCGTTGTTTCATATCTGCATTAGTAGCATTTGGATCTGTCAGTTCTGCTGCAGTAGGTAAAGGCATTTTCTCACCCCATTAAAAAACCCAGCTCATGCTGGGTATGGATTAATACAAATTAGGTTAAACGGCTGTTTCAGGTACCGGTATAAATGGCGCACCACGGAAACGGCTGAAGTTATTAAAACGGTTTTGACAAGTCTCTAAACGTTTATCACATCCAGGATAAACTTTGATTCGTTGCCCTGCCTGCGGTGCTTCCAACAATGGCAAAGTCAATAACAAAGCACCCGATTCATGCAGACGAATTGTCCGTTTCAGACCAGCATTACCACCGTCTAAAAATTCAATCACGCCTTGGGTAAACCAACCTTGAGGCTGATTCACCTGGCATAGAATTCGTGCTGTAGTACTGCCTGATTCAATCGTCGTTTGCACCATAAAGTTTTGACGCAATAGACCGCATGCACTGTCAAACAGTGTATTCGTGCAACTTGGCTGATACAGGTTTCGTGGCATTTGCACGTTCAATTCATCCAGATCTGATGCAACACTGGCTTGAATTGAATTTCGATCTAAGTCTGGCTCAATGATCCGACCTTCAAAAAGCTTAATGGCACCGGCACTGGTGTCCGTTGGCGTATTCATATCCATGAAAATCCGTTCCAACTTAAATCGAGCACCATCCAATTGGCCATTATGAAAGGCTTGAACAACATTAATGCCATTCCATTTGTTATCGTCAATACAATCAATATTGATCGATAAATTATCAACCTCAATACCGAGTGAGAGGCTAATTCCATCACGGCTGATAATTGGGCCATCTGAGTTATAAACCTGACCCGCAACCACCAGGTCAAAGTCATAATTCGTGTATCGAAAAACATCGCCCTGCACCGTTGTAATGGTATAGAGATCTGCCATCACAAACTGATCAGCATCTAGCAAGGCAATTAATTGTGGAGAAGCTGCTCTCATACTTTATTTCCTAATGATCCAATCAAGGTAACTTCACCCTTCCATAGTCGATAACTGAACAGCGTGAATGCCTGGCTATCATCAGCAAATCGACAACGATAATAAAAGGTGCCTTTCACTGAAAATTTATGCCCGGCTTTCAATGGCTTTGTTGCTTGAACTACACCACTTTTGCTGACTGTAATTTTCGTGTCATCCCAGAACAATTCGTCATCGTTATCGCTCCAAAATTGCTGATTGTCATCTTCATTCCAAAATGTAGGATCAAGATCCATTGCCACTTGAGATTGTGTATTTCCTAGCGGCAACTGGCCCTTATACAATTGAAATGAAGCAGTTGTACCATCACCGACAAAAGTACAGTCATACTCATCATCCCAAGGCATTTTGAACAAGAACGAATCAAAAGCACCGCGACGGGCAATGAAGAAATCTTCAATTGCCTGCAGTTCGCCTTTACGTTCCTGAAGACCTGGCAAATTCAGTGAAAACTCATATTTTGGCACCGCTTGATAACTTGCACGAAGTTCACGACCATTCACAGAAGTCATAATTTTGGTATTGAACATCGGCTTTCGCGTCAGGTCATAACCAATCCTTAGTTCTGGAAATAAAACATCAGACATTATTTATATCTCCCGAAGTTCCTTGCATAACCCTTCATGCTGCCTGCAACATGCCGGCTATGTTTTTTCAGTACCCGCTCGACACTCTTACCATCTAAAGCGTAAATATTGTTTACTTCAGGTTGCATCATTGGCATATCATTGCCAGAGTTTCTGCTGCCATTGTTTTGGCGCACATCTTCTAAAGTGCGATCAAGTTTTGCTGAAGTTTGATCTGTTAAAACACGCTCTCCCTTGTTGAGCCACCAACTGCCCTCTTCAGGAATTCGATCAATACCGTCATGCGCCATACCCACTGGATTAAATGAAACAGATCCAATCATTGCCGCCTGAGCCATTTGCAATGCCACAGCTCCAGCTGCCAGTCCTGGTGCGATAAATGGACCCACCACGGGAATGGTTGAAGCTGAAGCCAATACAGATGAATACGTTTTTGGTGCATTCAAATAAACCTCAGCAATTGCCAATGCTTTTTGCATCGCAAACATTGCTTGATAAGCAGTGGACTGCTCTCCAAAGACTTGAGCCATAACACCGGCTGCGCCCTGGACATAGCTTTGACCCCATTGTAGCTGCATCGTTGCACGAGCCCGGAAGTACTCCTGCTCAATGAACTCCATGCGGTTATGATGCGCTTTCCAGATCGTTTCACGCTCTTCAGCGGAATTGGCCAGTGCCATTTGTGCATCAAACAGTTCTTGAGATTCATCAGTCCGTGAGAACCGCTTCTGTGACAGGGCATGATCTTCACCCTGTCCGGTCATGTCCGAATAAGTACCACCCCAAGCTGCCATTGCTGAATCGACACGAGATTGCTTCTGATATTCAATGGCTGCGATAGCTGCATTACGTTCTTCAACACTTTGAATGGTCAGATCAATTTCTTCACGTTCCAATTCATAGTACTTAAGCATGATTTCAGATGCCGTCATAAATGCTTTTTGATATTCAAAAATGCGCTTATTTGTTGCAAGCTGAATATTTTTTAACTCATGATCACGTTGCTGGTCCAACAAAAGAATTGCTTCAATCTTCTGATCTGTAGTCAGATCACGATCACGTTCAATCTCTTTTAAACGACGTGCATGATGCTGAATCGCTAACTGTTCATCAGATTTTAAGTAGTCTGATAAAGCAGACAGTTTTTCATTTTGCGCATCTTTAAAAGCCGCAATATCTAAATCTGCCCAACGCTCATATTGAACTTTGAGTTTTGCAGCTTTTTCGTCATCAAATCCAGCAGCATCAATTTCAGCTTTTCTATCAGCCAGGTCAGTTCGGACTTGAGTTTCGTAATCCGCCACATCAAGCTCAAGTTGTTTACGCTTTTCAGCCTGTTGTTCTTGATACTTCAGGTATTCATCCTGGGCTTTCATCAAATCATCAATATTGAAGTCAGCTGAAGGTGTCATGCCAGTTGCACCAGCAACATAACCTTTCACATTTTTCACATACTGACGATTTACGGGACCAATATTGGTACCTTTATCGACATTGCCCTCACCCGCATGGTAGGCAGAAATTGCTTTTTCCCAATTACCATAGCGTTTGTACAGAATCTCAAGATACTTCGCAGCAGCTTCAGCAGATTTACCGGTATCAAAAACCTCCTTACCAATCAGACCGAAACGCTTGGCAGTTCCATCCAACATCTGGAAGCCACCTTTTGCAGTTCCATATTTAGTCTGAGGCCCTACTGCTGCCGCATCCCCTTTGGATTCTTGCATATTGATACCAGAGAGTAGACCTGGTAATAAGCCATGCTTTTGCTCCAATGCAGAAAAGTTATATTTCTCTGCATTTGCCCGAACTCTGGAATTCACTTGCAAAATCTTGCCTTGCTGCTCAAGGATTTTTGCCCGTTCTTTCTCCTTTTCATTTCGTGCAGTGACTGCACGATCCTGTTTCATTAATGCAAGATATTCTGCATTAATTTTTTCTTGAATCTCGGCATGGAATGCATTACGGCCTTCAGCATTTTTATAAATCGCTCCTTCAACTTGAAGATATTTATTAATAATGCCAATTAACTTATCGTCATAACCTTTAGAGGCCATAGCAGCAGTTGCAGTAGACGTAATGATGCTACTATCCGCTTGCTTAAATAACTTATCAATTTCATCATTCAAGTTAAAAATAGCGGCTGTTGCAGTTGCAGCATCTCTGGCCACATTTTTAACGCCAGTACCAACTGTATCAAGCTTAGTCTTACTATCGACCAGCGTTACATTCATCTCCTTCCACTTGCCATGTAATTCGCTTGCCTTATTGATTTCAGCGCTGCTAATACTTTCAAGCTTATTTAAACGATTAAATGCTTCACCAACATCAATTGCACCAGCTCTAATCTCAGCATAAATTCTTGTTGCATCTTTATTGGATTTATTACCATCCATGATGCTTTCAGTAAGTAGCTCAAAATCATTTTCAAGCTTTTTAATACCTAATGATTGAATATCAATTTCTTTAGATAGCTCATCTTTTGCAGCTCTTCTTTGTGCACCCTCAAGCCGATCTAACTGGTCAGCTGCCAGACCTGCATATTTACTTTGATTTTCTAAAGTTTCATTAGCCTGGTCTCCACTTTTACTCACCATATACATGGTTGCAGCCAAACCTACACCCAAGCTAATAAGACCAACAGGACCACCAACCAACCCCATTAAGGCCCGTTTTGCTACTGCCAAACGTGAACTCGCTACTACTTCTGCTCCTAATGCTGCTGTATGAGCACGTGAAGCTGCTGCTTCAGCATTCTTTGCAACGGTTGCTGCTGCCTGCAATGGAATAAGAGTTCTTTCAACAAAAGCAATACGCTGCATACCGGTTAAACGTAATGCATCAGCTTGAGCTGCTGCCACCTGGGCTTGCATATTTGTTGCAATTGCTGCTGTTCGACTAACTTCAGCTGCTGCACCACTGACCAGGGCCTGACGTTCTACTGCAAGCGCCTGAGAACGAGCTATATTTTGTACAATTGACAGTTTTACTGCATCCGCATATTCGAGAATTCTTTTAGCGCCATAAGCTGATCCAGCAGCTGTAGCAACAATTGCCAATTCTTCCATATGCTCGCTAAGGGTAATTAATCCGCCCGATAGAATTCCTGTAATTTCATATGTTTCATTGGCTTTACCAATAAATGAATTAAAGTTGTTTTCAACTGCGGTAATACCATCTTTCCAGGAATTTGGCATTTCTGCAGCTAAAGCTTTATTTTTATCAACCGTACCCTGCAAGGTATCCATCAAATCTTTTAATGAAATCTTCCCAGCATTACCTAGCTTCTTGATTTCAATTGTTGATTTACCAGTATGGTCCGCCAGATCCTGAATCAGATTATCCGCTGCCAAAGTCATAGACTTAAACGCATCGCCCGACACTTTGTTATCGATCATTGACTTAGATAACCATTCATTTGCAGAAGCAACTTGTTCAGTGCTTGCAGCATTCATGGTGTAGGCATAACTTAAGCTATCGATAATATCCAGAGCATCAGCCGTACTTTTACCCATTTCTTTTAAACCGGCACTGGTCGCCAGGTAAGTTTCCTGCGCTTCTACAAGTGGACGGTAAGTCTGGTTTGCGGTTTCTAAAATCCGGGCCTGTACCATTGCATATTCTTCAGCATCCGCAGTGGACCGCTTAATACGCGAACCGATCTGGGTATAGCCATCAGCAGCATCAATAATTTTATCTGCTGCAAATGCACCGGCAACGGTGATAGCCATATTTTTTGCTGCAGATGAAATATGGCCAAATTCTGTTGTCGCAGTTTCACGTGCGCCTTGCATACCGGTTTCAAAACTTGCTGTATTTGCATCCAACAAGATTGAAATACGACTTAAAATATCTGAATCTGACATTTCTTTCACCCACAAAAAAACCACCCGAATTGGGTGGCCTATCATTAAAAAACAAACTATTTTTGAATTTGATCAATCACATTAATTAAACTTTTCGCACCAGGAGACAACCTACCATCTTTTAATATCACCCCTTCAAAATAACCATCGGATAAAGTCGTAACTTTAATGTTTACAGTTTTTGCTGACTTCAATCTTTCAATATCCACAACCGGCACCATAAAACTGCGCTCGCTAGACTTAATCGATAGTGCTTGACCAGTTGGAGCTGAAAACTTAGTTGCAGATGGTAAAGGACTATATTGTTTAATATCTCCATCAATATTTAAATATAATGAAGATAAATTAACATAGTCACCTGTAACGACAACCTCAACAGCGATATATTCTTTGACCTTTTCAGTCCATCTTGCCCCTAAGGAAACAGGCGATCCATGAAAGCCTGATGTTGCGAATACATACATTGATTGGGAATAAATTTCTTTTGAACCATCAAAATTACTGACATTTGTATGAGCTTTCGTCATTGTGTCAATTGAACATCCTGTAAAACTTAAAGCAAAAATACCCGCCAAAATGATTTTTTTCATATTCAAACCCCCTATTTATAAGAGGTTTGAATATAGGCAATTTTTATATTTTAATCCAACCGACTTTGTAACCAGGCATAACTTATAAAAATCATGATTTAGCACTCAAAGCACCAAAGACCGCTTTAATATTTCGCATAGTCTGCTCAACATCTGGCTCTTCATCTACATATAAGTCACGCTGCCACAGCGTAAAATCCTTCAACGTGGTTTCATTCTTAACTTGTGAATCAATGATTGTCTTGCAGATATTTGCACCCAATGCATCTTCACGAAGAATTGAAATCGGCTCCATCGTTGAAAAGGCTTTCCAATATTCAAACTCATCATAGGACATTGAATTTTCCAACTCTGACACGGTCCGACCTAATCGTGCTGCGAGCTGGAACTTAAATTTTAATTCTGGTCGGTCTCGGAGTTTTTTAGTTCTTCAGCCTCTAACAACTTGTCTGCTTCTTTTTCAAGAACTGCTTTTTTAATCCCAATAGCAGGTAATGCCATATCAAGCAATGGATCTACAACATGAGTTGGAAGGGAATTAATCTGATCCAGTGTCAAATCTGCCAAAACTAAATCACCAGTGACAGGATCACATACTGTTTTTTGTAGCAACAAGGCATTGGCAGTATCTGTTGTACGCTCAGCATAAAACTTTGAACGCTCACCCAACAACATCGAAGTACGCACACCAACCTTGCCAAGATCTGGAACTTCAATAACAGTCATTGCAGGTTTGCCGATAGCACCTAAAAACATATTTACTAAATGTGTATTTTGATTTGACATATAAGCCTCTTAATTTTTTTAAATTGAAATAAAAAACCCCATCGAAATGGGGTTCTTTTGAATGACTTGATTAAGGGATGATCGGTTCAGCTGGCTCTAAAACTGAAACACCTTTTTCGAGATGATCTACACCGCCAGAAATGGCAATAGTCATCGCGACACGGTTTTTCTTAGATGCTTCACGTGATGGAGCAAATTTGGTAATCGACCCACAGAATGTATAAGAAGTTTCTGCTTCATCTGGCAATTTAATTTCCCAATCAAAACATTCACCTGAAATGAATGCTTGTTCTAGAGAAACCTGCTGAGTGTTATTGGTACGTTGCAATAAACCCAATTCAATATTGCCATAGTCAATCACACCAGCTGCCAGCTTTTGTGCAAACTTGGAAATTACAGAAGTTACGTCATCAGTCGGACGCTCTCCTGCAGGAAGTGGAAGGTCGAGTACATCTGCCACCAGGGTAGAAGCTGCAAAGCTCCCACCTTTTACGTACAGGCCAATACCTTGGGAATCAACTGTTCCCGCTGCGCAATCAGTCATATTGTCTCCTTAACAATTATTATCAGATTGGTACATGTAAAAATCGATTTGTTGAAGGTGTAACATCGTTTCGGTATCGAAATCAGAACGGCCTGCAACAACACTGCATCCACCAAATGGATTCTCTTTGGTAAACAGTCTTTTAATACGATTTGCATCGCGTGAAGATTGAAGTTTGGATTTGTTATACACATTCACTTGCATACGTACCTGATCAAATCCCATCCACCCAGAAATACTTTCTTGAGGCATCAGGCTAACGTCCTGGTATGTGACATAACCTCGTGCCAGATCTGCACCTTCAGGTAAAGGATGAGGCCCACATTCAAACTCTTCTTTTAACAAGGCATAGCAGATTTCAATTGCCAGCATTTAAGCTTACTCCTTGTTTTTTAACAATTTGATCAATATATTTTTTATAACGAACGCGAAAACGTGAAACCGCCAGTTCTTTTTTTGTGTCAAAGGACTGTCTTAAAAAGGGTTCGGCTGTCATATGGGGTGTTCCATGCTCAATAAAGCGCCAGTAAAATGCTTTACTTTTAACGTAAATCCCAACACCTACGCTTTTTTCTAGTTTCACCCGTCTACGAGCAATCGATTTACGCAATGTTCCTGGCTGCATCAATTTTCTAGAGTTTTGAGGATTCCCTCTTCTTCGTTGCTTAGCAGATCCTCGGAAATATCGAAAATAAGACTGTTCAGCCACAGGTGCTTGATCACGGATTTCTTTATACATATCACCCAGGGCAAACATTGCTACATTCTGGGTAATCTGTTTTTCTTTAGCCAAATTAACCAGATCAGAAAGTTGCTTATGGAGGTCATCCATACCTTTAATTTCTACAGTTACTGTCATAACTTGCCCACCGTACACATAAGCCGATGTTTATCCTTTCCGACTGGCAGAATTCCAGTGATTGCATATAAATTTTGAGAATCTAAATCCTTCAAAATATGTTCTGCTTTCAAAATTAGGCAGTCTGATGGACGCATATTAATCTGGACTACAATTGCACTACCTGATGCACCACTAGAAGCAAATGTTTGAGCACTGACCGGAACCTCTTCACCATAAAAACGATCAATTTCACTCCAGATATTTTCCAGTTCACCCGCTGAATTCTTTTCTTTTTTTCGCTCCAGGACTGCATATAAATGATCTAGATTGCCAATTTGCATAAATCACCTGTTCCTATTTTTACTGACTGGATGAAATCGCAGGACCTGAAATGATGTTCGGCAGTTCTATTTCAAAAACCACAGGCTTTTCAAATAAAACAATAGCCTCGTAACGGTATCGAGCTTCTTTATCCACATTTATGCTAATGCTTAAAATTTCTAAACCTTTGCGTTCTGCATGCTTATTTACGACATCTGCCAATACAGCAGCAGTTGAACATGCAAATTTTTCTAAGAATGTTCTTGGCATATTAGATTCCCATTTTGCGGTAAGACATCATCATGTTTTCCAGGGTTTTATTGGTGGTCATGATGGTGCCAACCACTTGAGATTCCCGGTTGTTATAAAGGTCGCCAATAATCAGCAGGGCTGCATATTGCAGATCTTCAGGCAGTGCACCATCTACACAAACCTCCACCAGAGGTTTATCCAGGAAGTTTTCGATATGTTTTAAAGCTGCTTTAATGAGCAATCGAATATGTGCATCCTCACGATCATGCAGCACACGCAATTGAAACTTTGCGCTTTCAAGTGTGACCAGTTCTTCGCTCATGAAAATAGCCTTTTTTTGAAGGAAAAAGAGGTATAAAAAAAGCCCTCAAATGAGAGCTTTTTTCACATCAATCAATTAGGGAATGATTGGATCTTCAACTGGAGCAACGACTTCTGGAAGATCACCGGCAACACATGCTTCAGGAAGAACTACAGCACCGGCTGCACGCATTTCAGCAAGAATAGTGACAAGGTTTTTCGTGATGTTATTACCATCTTCAGTTGATACCGTGATATTGACATCTTCACGAATCAAACCATCGAAACCAAGCGCCAAGTTGCCGACCCAGTATTTACCTTCTGGCATAGACGCTGCAAATACAACTGGCAGCCCCCAAAGTACAGGCTGAACTGCAGCACCAGGTGCACCAAAGATGTAATGACCATCGGTACCTTTAATGCGTTCAATTGCACCCCAGTCTTTCGGGTTCAACAGAATTGAATCTGGTAACACATAAGATGCTGCAGCTTCATATTTTGCTTTGTTGAGGACATCAATTGCTGTATCAGTAGCATCAACTGTCACTGATTGATGGTTTAAAGGCTCAAGCAGTCCACTAAAGATTTTTTGCTGGCCCTGTGCTGGTGTATGTCCATTTACGACATAGTATTCAAGTTTAAAACGAACACCATAAGCCATACGGGTTTCGAGATAGTTTGCCAATGCCGGCATATCTGCTAAAACCTGTTTCGATGCACGAATCCAATGCGCAATCACACCAACGTTTAAGCTGATTACACCGAATTCGAAATCAGATTCAGGTTTATCAGTGTTCTCTGGTGCAATATCAGCCATGATTTCATAAGTGGATTCACGCAAGAAGTAAGCAACCGCTTCCTGTGTGGTTCCCCAGTTAATCAAATCAATGACAGATAAAGGCATGGCGCGTGCAGTACGATTCAAATCGTTTTGTGCAAAAACCGCATTGGTACCCATACCGCCTAAGGTAATCACATTACGGGCATTCAGCCCTTCAAATACCACTGCATCTTTTTTATTGCCGCTACGAGTGTGCATCGTTTTGGCATAATCGACTGCATCCTTGTTACGGATCAGGGCTGCAGCGATGGTATCTTGCTGGCCTTTGTTGCGCTCATGAACTCCATCCACCAATTGTTGCTGGATTTCTTCAACCTGGCCGGCAACTTCTTTAATTTTGTTCGAACGCTCTTCCAGATCTTTTTTCAAATCATCTGGTAATTCATCCAGGGCAGATAAACGGTCGCGATAACGCTCAAGCAAGGTATCCATTTGGCTTACACGGTCACGCAGTTGAATCGCTAACTGATCCAATTGTGCTGTATCACGGGTAAGTAGACCCTTTAAAGGAGCAGGGTTTTGATTGGCCATAGTTGAAATTGCTACTGCCATCGTGCTTTTTGAAAGTGCTTTCATAGTTTTTTCCATGCATAGAAAATGAAAAACCCGCAAAAATGCGGGCTATGTTTTAAGTTAAATGTTCAGATCAGTGGTTATCTAGAAATGCGAAAGGATCTGCTTTAGGTTCAGTTTTTGGTGGTGGATCTTCTTGTGGCTTATGCACATCGGTTAAACGTGCAATCAGTTTTTTCGAATAGTCACCATGCAAGCCCAGGGAACGCAATAACTCTTCAGCATCATCATCCGAATTAATGGCCTGAATCGTGGCATCGTTGATTACACGTGCTGCATCGTCAGAGGGTTCATCTACCACACTGATTTCATACATATCAGCGCGACGGATCTCAACGTGTGTGCCTTTATCGTCATAGTCCAAATCACCTACTGGATAAAATGCAATTGAAAAACCATCTACTGTTCCATGGCGAACCATGGCTGCAACATCTTCAGCAATAGCCAATCCTGGTGTAAATTCCAGCTCAATATAAAGACCGATATCATCTTCCTTTAAGACCGTATATTTACCAATTCGCATGGCCAGCTGGGCATCGACATACCATAAACGCCAGCCATGATTGTAATAAGCGTGAATTTTCTTGGTTCCTGCAGCAAAAGCAGCACAGACTTCAGCAAAAGCACCACGGATGAACTTTTCCCCGTGATAGTTAATGGAATCCCACTTGACTGCATAACCACTCACTTTCACAACGCCTGTTTTTTCATCTTTATTGATAAAACGTAAGTTCTCTGCAACGACAGGCATTCGGCGACAATGCACTTTCGGTATATTTGGCGAAAACTTATTCCGCACATGCAGTTTATTTTTCATCAGCTTTCGCTCCATAAGTACCTTCTTTCATACGTTCAGCAGTAGTCATATTCACAGGAACCAAAATAAAGTCAGAATTTTTATCCGCGACTTCACCCTCTTCCATCTGGACTTGATAAGGACTTGCTTGACCTGACAGGATTCGATCTTTATTCGATTTGATTCGCTCAAGATAAGAAGCTCTCAACAATTCTTTGGTCTTGAATTCGAACTCATATTCATCCCATTCATGTCTCTGCAATAAGTGAATACGGGCACTTTCTTCAATACGTTCCAGATATGGACGTAATCCAAATTTATGAAAGCCATCAACCAGCTGTTCAATACCGCTACCCCAAGTCGTACTCGAATCTGTACTGAAAATCAGGATCGGATTGACACCGAAATAACGACAGGACTCTTCAACTGATAATTTTCGAATTTCAATCAGTTCAAGATCTTCTGGAGTCAAACTAATTTGCTCGAATTGCATATTGCCTTCGAGTACGGCCAGATCTCCGTCATCACCATTGATCAGGATATCCAGTTCTTCACGTAAGGCTTGGCGCTGTTCTTTCTTGAGATATTTATCAGTTTTTAATGCCCCAGTCGGTTTGGCACCGTTTGACATTAAGCGTGATGTCTTTTCTACTCCGGCAAGCCCAACACCAATAGACTGAGCACCATAAGCAATTGGTGACATTCCAACGAAACCGGTACCAAATAATTTGATATGCCAGATTTCCTTATCCGTATATTCAACTGTTTTATTGCCAATTTTGCATTTGTACAATGGAGCACCATCATCACGAATACTCGGATCTACAGATCCAGAGTTGATGACCTGCAAGCTGACCAGTTTTTTACCTGAAAAATCCTTTTTGATATAAGCATTCCCTGCCACCAGGTTCAGCATTAACTGTTCAAAAAATTCAACTCGCGTCTGGTAGCGGTTTGGCTTGTTATACAAAAGCCGGATTACATCATGATCCTTAACCAAAGTACGGGTACCATCCGTATTCAGCTGATACATCTGCAATGGCAAAGTGGCCACAGATTCAGTCAGAATTTTGACACATGCAAAAACTGCACTAAGTGTCATTGCACTATCAAATGACACCGGTTTAGCAGTTTTAAAACTAGAACGGGGACGATCTACAATAGTCGTCCCCGTTTTATCTTGCATTGGTCCGGTTCCCCGCACCTTGAGCTTATCGCGATTTGTTTTATCACGAATCTTTGGTTTATCGCGTTTTTTACTCATCGCTTCGCTACCTTAATCATGTCATCCAGCCAGTCATCAATATTTCCATTGTCTTCACCTGGTACCAACTCGAATACCGATTCATCATCATGAAAACGTGCACGTGATGCAGCAATGATGATTGCCACCATGGCATCAATCTTTTTTGCAGATGAAATCTTTCGCGGGAAAATATTTTCCTTAGCGTCTTCTTTCACCACAACGTTAGTTGCACACCAGGTAAACACCGGATCACCACAGTGATGAAAACGACCTTCTGCCATCAGCACTTCAATCCAGCGCATGGCAGGACTTAAATGCTCAGTTTTTTGCGGCACTTCAACGACATTGACACCTTCATCCAGTAGATTTGCGGTCAATTGCTCCGCATGATATGGATCGTGCCCAATTTCATAGAACGGATTCTTGATATGGGCATCTTCAATATCACGCTGAATGCGTTTGTAATCGGTAGATTCACCTGGTGTGGCAATCAGCCAACCGTTATCACGCCATACCGGATATTCATCTGGGCGTTTTTCACCGTTAATGGCTTCTTTGGTTTCCAGAACACGCTCATTAATATAAGAATGTACAAAGGCATACCAATGGATCTTGCCATCCGGTTCCATACGTGGAATCAATTCACCCCAATCTGCCAAATCCAGACGGCTTGCCAGGTCATAGCCACCGAAGCGGATCTGGCCATCCAGTTCTTTTAATTTGACATCTTTGTAGCAACGTTCCCAGACCGAAGGTGAAATCCATCCATTCAACGCACCAACCCATTCATTCAAATGTTTTTGCCGGAAAAAGGCTTCTGAGGATGGTGAAATCAATACTTTCTTGAATTTCGCTTCCAGATAATTGGTCGTGACCGAAATTCCATAGTTTGGATTGGCTTTTGGCCAGTTTTTCGGGTCCTTCCAGTCATCACCACGGTCAAGGCAGAAAATCATGCCAAAGTACTGCTCATGCTTGGCCTTGCCACGTAATACGTTTTCTACGGTAGAACGTTCGCGGTAACACACGCCCAGGTTGTCATCACCGGCAGTACTGATTGCCCCGACCAGTGGCTGATCCCGCGCTGCAATACCATCGGCAACAATGTCATACATGCTTGAATCTTTATGCGCATGTAATTCATCAATTACGCCCATATGGACGTTCAAGCCATCCTTAGTCCCACCCCGATCTTGAGATAACGCCTTAAAGACCGAATTGCTAGACGACTGAAAAATAGAATATTGCGCTGTTTCGATACCAAAACGCTGACGCATAAACGGTGAGTAATCCACCATCGTCTTGGCCGTACCAAAAATGATATTGGCCTGTTCGCGCGAAGTAGCAGCTGAATAGACTTCAGCGCCGGGTTCACCATCGATAAAAGCCATATACAGGGCGACGGCTGCAATCCATGTAGATTTTCCATTCTTTTTCGCCACCTCAATATAGAAGTAAATGAATCGTCGCAGCCCTTCCGTGTTCAACCAGCCAAAGATATTGACCGTGATGAATACTTGCCATGGCTCCATGACCAACATATGCCGTTTACCATTGGGCTGAATTTTTGCCAGGGTCCCCGTGGTATGTGGACAGGTTTCAATGAAGAAACAGGCATGTCTGGCACTTTCAATATCGAAGGTATAATCGAAATGAATATCGGCCGGTTTGGTCCCAACTTTCA
Organism: Acinetobacter lwoffii; assembly: GCA_963516025.1. Taxonomy (GTDB): domain Bacteria; phylum Pseudomonadota; class Gammaproteobacteria; order Pseudomonadales; family Moraxellaceae; genus Acinetobacter; species Acinetobacter lwoffii_R. The sequence goes on along the minus strand of CAUPZU010000009.1, from coordinate 30,972 downwards.
GAGTTTTTAATAGTTGTTCGAGTTCTGGATCATCCGATACCACTGGATAGCCTGATCGGGTCAAGTCGTTTAAGAAGCGTTTGGCTGCAAGTTTTTCCAACTGCCCTGCAGTACGCACTCCGGATCGCACGTCATGGCAGTACTGGAGCGCGATTTTAAAATAATCACGCATAGAAACTCACTTATGAACGCGGCACATATCCCGCATAGGGGTCGTTATCTACATTTGTGGATTGTTCAGCACCCAACAAACTGAGCTGCTTGGCTTTATCCACTTTGACACTTGAACGGGCAGCTGGCGTTAAGCCAAATTCCCGGGCAGTTTTAATAATCAATTCTTGCAGTTTGTTTCGTACCTGGAGCCAAGCGGCCTGAACTTCAAAACCGTTTGGGGTTGTAGAAATCCAGTCATCTATTTTTTCAAGCTTTTCACAAACCTGTTCATAGGCTGCAATGTTGTCACAGTGAAGGCCAAAGACATCGCCATCCACCACACTCAGTAGACCGGCCTGAACCAGTTTCGGGCCTAGTACATCCCAGTGTTTTTTTGCCGCCCCCTTGATCCATCGTGGGCAAGGTGGCATTCCCAAATCGACTGCTGCATTTGCCACTTGAGCATCTGCATCACGGTCATCACGAATTCGTGCACCGCTTAAAATCTTTTCTTGCAATGATTTGGCCGGTCGTCCTGCTGTCATAGGAACCTCCAAAAGTAAATCTTCATAAAATCTGGAGGTATACCCCCCTATGGAATTTTGACCATGTATAAATTTGACGGGGGGGCGGTCTTTTATAAGCGATACTTTTCGACTTTTGACCCCCTATCCCCTTCAAGTATTCGGAAATGCAGAAAATGAAATAATTAAAATAATTAAAATCATTACTCCAATGGCGACCCAGACCTGACCATCAGTCAGTTGATGTTCATGTTCATGTTCACCGTTCTTTAATCTTTCATAGCAGTCTGGATGCTCACCGTTGTGGCACCAGATCCGCTGGCCACGACTACAAATAATCGGTCGGATCTGCTTAGGTTCACCATCACCGATTGCCGTAATATCTATATCAACAAGTTCAGCAAGCAATGCTTCACGGTGTTGTTTCGATAGCTTTTCAGATGTAACGATGATTCCAGTTGGTCTTGATGCCAGCTCATACAGTGCTTGAATACTTACAATCCGATAGCTGTCTGCATCACGGATGAACAACCGTTCACCGTGGATGAACGAAAGACGTTGATAACTTGGTAAGCTTTTAACAATTTCCTGAAACTCTTTGTCATCCATATCAATTCCTTATTCTTATTGTTTGATACGTTGCTGAGCATCAACTTCATCCAGTGAAGCAATTCGAAGTCGATCTGCAATCTCAGTACGTGGATGCTGTTCATCATTCCAGAGTACTTGGAGTGATGAACCTGTAGATCTGGTGACGACACCAACACAATCAAAACCTTTCAGGTCGTCACGATAGACAACCGGATCACCAAGTAGAATTATTTCTGGTTCCATATTCACGCTCGCTTGAAGTGTGAGTGATGCAAACGATGTACCCATTCATCCTGGTCTTTCACAACAATGGATTTGCTGTCTGATTCAATCACCGTGAAGATATCGTATTCACTGCATTGCATGGTCTCAAAGGCCACACCAGTCGTTGCCTGGACTTGATCACCCGCAAAGAATGGGTTGATGCTGTTCAGGTTTGCTTTGCTTGGTGTGTACTGTGGCACCCATGCACCACGATCTTCTGTTGCTGTCTTGCGGTCATGACATGGCTTGCACAATGGCTGCCAGTTCAACTTGTCCCAGAAAAGTTGCTTATCACCCTTGTGCGGAACAATATGATCGACCACGGTTGCAACTTCGATGTAGCCACGCTTCTTGTGATCGACACACAACGGATTCGATTCCAGGAACACTGTGCGTTCCTTCTCCCAACGCGCATCATAGCCGCGCTGGTGAGCCGTACCGCGATCACGATCACGCTGTTTGATCTTGCCTTGGTGTTTATCGCAATAGCCTTGATTGGTTGCGTAACCGCTGCATGCCTGGTGTGAACAAGGTCGTTTAGCTTTCTGAGGTGCTTTCTTCATGATCCACTGGAACCAATTTGATTGAACGATTAAGAATCTTATTGCGTAATTTATCTGTGATCTTCAGATGAATGATCTTATCGACTGCATCCAGCGCAGTAAGTAGCAACACTCGACGTGTAGTCAGCTTTACCTGGATTCGAACTAATTGCCCCATTGAACCAATTCCTTTTAAAAAGAACTGTATGCCCAGCCCCACGCCAGACATACAGCCATAAAAAAAGAGCCTTTCGGCTCTTAGGCAAGTTACAGCGCTAAATTCAATTACTTGCTAGATACAGTTATTCATTATGGAGAAAACTAACTTAAATCTGTTTCAGTGTCAAATACAAATTTTAGTTAGTTTTTGAGAGCTGAAAAGAAATGCGTTTAGCAGCTGCTGCATGCTCGTCTTGTAAGTCAATCAGAATGGCGTGAATAGCTTGATTCAAATAGCGATGAACAACCAGATGATGAACACCAGCGAACAGAGCACGATTACGGACAGAAGGTTTATAACTTGCTGGAACCATGCAGAACTCGACCAGTGCAGTACGGATCACAGGCACATGGTACTCCATTGCAATTTGATGATGCTCAAGGACGCTTTTATATCGCGGTGTAAGCAATTTACTGAATGAGTCTACATTTTCCAGTGTATTCGCGTTCAAGGACTTGAGACGTACCAGGTTATCTTGCAAAGGAGATAGCTTGGCATAGCTCAGCGCTACACATACATCCTGTGCAGTCAAAGCCCCATGGTTGCCACCACCTGTGGAATCGAAGTTAGTTGTCTTAGGGTTTAATAAACGCAGGTACTTTTCCATGATTACCTCTTATTTTTTAGAAATGTTAAGGGTGTTAAGGGTGAATTTTGTACCCTTAACACTTGAAAGCCTTGTGGCTGTAGGGTTTGTTAAGGCGTTAAGGATGTTAAGGGTATATTTATATCTCGCGTGAGAGAATTTATTAGTATCTAGTTTAATGTTTTTAAGGATTGTTGATTTTCTCTCACGTACGCGCGCGCGCGCTGTACCCTTAACATCCTTAACATGAGTGCTGTAAGCTTTGATATGAGAGGCTTTGACCGTGTTAAGGGTAGCCGTTTGTACCCTTAACATGCCCTTAACGCCCTTAACATTTTTATAGTTTTTAGAGAGCATCAGGAACATCTCCGTGCACCTTATCACTAAAGCTATGAACTTGTGAAGTTAGCCAATCGATTAATTTAATATCCTCAGGTTTTTCACCGACATAGACCACCATCTTCTGAACTTCCTTGGTCGTTACTGCACCAAATTTCTGTCGCTCATAGAATCGACCATGCCGTTTAGATATTTCTGGCTGAGACGATAGCAGCCCCAGAAACTTGTTTGCAGGTAACGGTTTCTCATTGTTATGTCTACACCAGGCCATATAGGCGCTGAATAGATCCTGTGACAAACAGCACTGGTAGGGCCACTGTAACTCCCTCGCTTTCCATTGCTGCAAAAACAATTTCCAGTTGGGCAAGCCATAGTTAATAATTTTCTCTTTTGCCTTGGTCATAGGCGGCTCTGTGTGTGATCCGAAGTCACCCAAGGGCAATTGCAGCAGATAAGTGTAAAACGCCTGCACACCGCCATTATCAAGGCATTGCATTACACGATTTTTAAGATCGTCATTCAGTTTCTTCTCTGGCCATACAACCAGAAAACGACGGTCACGCTCCTCCAGTGGCAACGGCTGGGTATCATTCGATAAAAATACACAATTGATATGGTTAGACTGCTCATAACCAGACATAAACTTTTTATCGATGCGGATCGTCTCGCCAGTGATCATGTGTTTGATCAGACCCATCATGCCGAACTTGGATTTATTATTAAAAATTTCTTCGAACAGGCAATAAAGCTTCTGTTCAGCCCAGTCGGTATAAATACTTTCAAGACCATTCTGGCCGAGCGTTACGCAGTACTTGCCATATATTTCACGCATGACTTTGCCAAAGAATAAAGATTTACCTGCACCCTGCACTTCACCATGAACCAAAATAGATGTGGCCATTTTGGCCCCTTGGTTTTGAAGCGGGTATGCTAACCACTTCAAGATCCAGATCACGACCTCTCTTTCACCGCATAGATGCATAAGCAATTCCATAAACGGCTTACACATATCATGCGCTTCCTTAAAGCCAATCAACTGGTCAACATCATTGAGCATTGGCCCCATTGGCAGGCCATCAAACATATTGACCTGACCTTCACGGATCTGCATGGTCGGATTGAATACCAAATCTTTGTGATAGATCATTTTGCGTTTATCAGATTTAATCCAGATATCAAATGCTCTATTGAAGTTTTCCTTAATAGTGGCATTCTTGACACGTTCACGCCGGACTGTATCCCACGACTCCAGAGTGCCTTCCAACATGATGAAACGGTCAGTAATATCTTCTGCTGTCTTATTATCGTCAGCACTCAAAATACTTTTAACTGCATCTGGATCAATCAGTTTTCGCTTAGAACTTTCAGACCATTGTTTGAATAATGGTTTCCCTAACATTTCAGTGAATGCCGTTTTTTTAATCATGCGTTGACGATGCATATCCCAATACTTGGAATCACCTTCGATTAAACAAAAACGTGCCAGGCATTGTTCCAGTGTTAGCCCTTCAGATACGTCAGGTATATTTTCTGGCGAAATACCTCCCCCTTCACCCCCGGAGTTTTCCCAACCACTTTCAAAAGATTCAGGAACTGCATCATTTTCGTGCATTTGACCCTGAAAATTGTTGTCAAAGTTGTTAGGGGGTGCGGGGGAAAAAGCCAAAGCAGAAAGTGCTGATTCGATTTGTGCCTTCACCTCCCCCAATCCGAAATTCACGTGAAGGTCATTAAAGTCAGTATATGAATGTGGCTGTGTCATGTGCTGTGATTCATTCATGCAGCTGCTCCTTGTTTAAATTCTGGCAATAGAACGATACCGCCCGTTACAGCCACAGCTTCGTTAGCGCAATTTAGGCCGGTATTCTCTTTGGCCGAGTCATCGTCCGCGCAATAGATCAAGCGTGCATGAGGGTTATTTTTCTGGATGGCCATTCCCACTGGAAGCAGGTTGCCGGCATTAAATGCCACCGCCACCGGATAACCCGTGGCCAAATGAATAGATGCAGCAGTGGCATAACCTTCTGCAATACAGATGACCGGATCTTGCAGCTCGACAGTGCCAATAAAGTGAAAGCAGCCTTTCACGCGACCACCCTTCAGGAAAGTTTTTTCACCATCATATTTGATGTACTGCAGGTTCCACATTTCGCCATTTTCATCAAATAATGGGACAATCAAGTCACCTTCATGATTGATCAGACAGCCCAAATTTGGCACTTTCTTGCGCTCCAGATAAGCACATTCACTGCCTTGGTGGGTGCTACGCCACAGGCTTTGTGCTTTACGTGCAGCATTTTTCTGGATCTTTGCTTCTTCTTCCAGGCGAATACGCTCACGCATATCGGCTTCTTTTTTCCAGCGTTTACGGTCAGCATCGGTGATTTTAGTGTCAGCTGTCAGTCCGACGATAGCAGCCACTTCTTCCAGGACTTGTGGAAAAGAAAGATGGGTACAGCGTGAAATCAGCTCGAAGCCGTCACCAGCTCCACATCCGTTACAATAAAAATCACCCATTTCTTTTTTATCGTCATAACGGAACCGGTCTGAACCACCACAGGCGGGACAAGGTGCATGACGCTTTTTAGGTGGCATGGCAATGGCAAACTGAGGGAAAATCATGTCCCATTTACCACGTGCATGCGCCTTTACGTCATCTAGTTGAAATTTTGGTTTACTCACAGTGACCCCAACAAATATAAATTAATCTTTATGACTTTCGACCATGGCCAGCAAGGTCAGCGCGACACGGATCAGATCCATTACGTCTTTATGAATGACATCGTATTCATCTGAACAAATGCTTTTATCCGAAATAGCTTCAGCAATTGACTGGGATAACTCACCCTGCTCTTTGGCCAATTTGCCAATTTTTTTCAGAAAATTCGTTTCTGTTAATTCATGCAGATCTGGCAATTCAAACCAGGCAGCCTTGCCGTGAATGGCACAAATACTGTCCATAATTCGCGGATCTTTGGTTTCTGCCAAAACTGCTTCCAAATGGTAAATGTTGGCTTTATGGGTAGTAGTCGAAGGGTTTAATGAGCTTCTAAATGTATTAATGTTGAAGCAATTCTTTTCGGCAATACGTGACATCATGCTGTCATCATTTGGTGTATATACCGCTGCTTTTAATGCCATCTCTAAAGACATTACGGTACGATCACGACGTTCAAGGCTACTAAGCTTCATGTTTAAAATCTCTATAATCAGTCATTTATTGAGTTAGACACTTTCGGTAAATTTGGCTTAACACTTGGAAGCCCATAGGGAGTACGTCCTTCAGCCAATGCTCTAATCTCATATTCACGAAGTCGTGGAATCTGCTGTTTATTCCACTTTGCAACTGCTGCAGTTGTAATACCCAGTCGATCTGCAAGCTCAGATAGGCTGCAATCTAATAATTGAATGGCTTCATCTCTAGTCATAACTCAACCCAAAAACTAACTTAAGTAAGTATTATTTAATATGAGTTTAGTTTGCCGGTCAATAGCTAATATAAGTTAGTTTTTGATAAGGACTTAAAAATGAACACTATCGGCAGCAGAATTAAAAAATTGCGTAAAGAAAAAAAGCTGACCCAAAAAGCATTAGGAAAAATTGCAAACGTTTCCGATGCAGCAGTAGTTCTGTGGGAAAAAGATGTAAATGTGCCAAAGTTAGAAAGCTTGCAATTTATAGCCCCAGCACTAAACACAACTATCGACTTCATTATGTATGGTGAAGTCCAGAATGCTGAGAATGTTGAAGATTACAGACCAGTAGCCAGAATGCTTCCAGTATTATCTGATGTTCAAGCTGGCAATTGGACTAACGTTCAGTCAGTCAACAAAATCGATATTGATCAATGGCTTCCAGCACCACCAAATGCAGGAAAAAACAGTTTCTATATGATAGTACGTGGAATCAGTAACGCTCCACACTTTAAAGATGGCGATTATATTTGTATCGATCCAGATATCCCAATTGAGTATGTTCAAACTGGCGAAATGATAGTGGCGCAATGTGATGATGAAGCAACATTTAAAGCCCTGGTCAAGGATTACAGTCGCATGTACTTACAAGCCCTGAACCCAAACTTTCAGCCCAATATTATTGAGCTTAAAGAAAACTGTGAATACAAAGGGAAATATGTAGGCAAATTTGAACCTAGCAAAAAGTTCATTTAATACTTAAAAACAAATTTTAGTTAGTTTTCTATTGACACTCCTACTGAGTAAAGTTAGTTTATAAAAACAAACTTTACTCAGTAGGTTTTTTTATGCGTAATTCAAATCAAAATAACTTCGATCAAATCGTGACAAGTCGCTTATTTGCTGCTGACTTTGCACAACCACAAATTCAAGACTTTGATTTCTACAAATCGAAGGCTATCACTCAGATCCAAAGCGCCATTCAATCTATTGCTGCTGCGAATAGTCCATTTGAATTTAACAGTGCAATTGCCCAGGCAAATGCATTTATCAATGCTGCCCTGGATTACGAATTCATTTGCTTATCTGAAAAAGCTGTCTGGCTAGACAAAGTTGCTCATGCCGTCCGCTCCCAAATGATTGAGGAGTCTGCATGAGCAATCCCCCACGCCAGGACATTGATGGCTGCGAACATCATCCTGAAAAATGCTGTGAATGCATGCTTAAAGAAATTGATGAGCAGTATTTAAATTTCATGCCATCCGATGAATCCAAGTATTTAGATGCTGCATTACTTTCAATCCGGGAGGTTTCTTAATGGAAATCCATCTTGGCCATGTAACTGCTTTTCTTTTTGTTGCACTACCTTTGATTGTCATGGTCATTGTGGTAGCAGGATTTTTTTACAAATCGTACAAGCTGCAAAAGAACCTGAAAGCCCAAGCAGATGCGTTATTTGAGAAATTGGAGAAACGCTAATGCTAGAAATTACCGACCTTCATCATGATGTCCACATGATCAATTTAAGTAATTTAAACAATGTGGTCTTCCGTCAAAAATCAGGTACTCACATTGTTTCTTTCCATATGCGTGACCATCATGCAGTTCCAATTACTGTGGATCATGCCACTGCTGAACGCATTAAAACTGAATTAAAGGTGATGAAATGAAAAATACACCTGCTGTTCTACCGACCTATACGTTGCTGGTACTTCGCTATATGTCACCTACTGTTTCACTTGAAGCAGTAGTAAAAGATTTCTTTCCTCAAATGAGTATGGTTATCGCAAAACGCAAGGCTGTCACTCAAGAACTACCTTTTCCTGTTTTACGCATGGGTGAAGGTAATAAAGCTGCATGGATGGTAAATCTAGCAGATCTTGCTGTGTACATTGACCGACAGACTGCACTGGCTCAACACGATCACAAGGCAATGAATAGGGGGCAGTATGCGCACTAATCTGGACCATGATATTTTTCCAAAGAAAGCACAATCTTTAGCACTGGAAGCTGAAGTGGCCAAATTCTTAAAAGCCCAGGGAAAAGAAGAACCGGAACAAATCAGTTTTGGCCGTTCACTCTATGTCGAAGAATGCCAGGCAAAAGGTGTACAGCCTTTTAAATTTACGCTCAGAGATGTCATGACAGCCAGTGTCGAACAGGCTCATGCCGAACGTAATGAAAAATCTAAAGGCAGAAAGCCCAAGGTTGAGCCGGTTTTTATTCCAGATACATCTTCCGATGAAAGCCGGGTTTTGTTCAATCGAAATGCCCGTAAAGAAGCCTTTGAAGCAGGCCTTAAAAAATTTCAGGGTCGTTGCAAACATCATGGGGAACAGGTTTTTTCAATCCGAAAAGATGGCAATGATCACCTGTGCATTATGTGCCAGCGTAAATACAGCAGCGCCCAAAATGCGAAACGCAGATTATTAAAACTGGAGGCGGTATGAATACTGGCGACCATGTAACTGTGAATTTTATTTCTGAAAACAGTACAGAATTTTCAGGTCATCCTTTTTATGGCAGCGGCACTATAGACCAGATTGAAGATGGCCGAGTTTTTGGCAGACTTTATAACGGGCAGACTTTTATGTGTGCCCCGTCTGATGTGAAAGTAAATGTGGCCATCAAGGATCTGGAGTCTTATTACAAAGTACTTTTAGATCTTGGATTGATCAGCCAGGAAGAACTTTTCCAAATTAAGACAAAAAGCCTGAATGATCCTGCTTTGTTGAATATGTCTGAATTTGGCCTGTATATCTTTGCTCATGGCCAATCTTTGTTTAATGAATTGACTCAGCGATGTGCTGACCTGGAATTTAAATTACTGCAGCTGGAGGCTGTCTAAATGAAACTCGAACATGCACAAGAAGCACTTTTAAGCCAAAGCCCGTTGCAACTGAGCCAACAATTCAGTCGTGATGATTTAACGGATCTACGTGACCAGCTCAAAGCAAAACGTGAAGGCTTAATCGAATCAAAAGACAAATGTAATAATGGCAACAGTATTGCCCTGTTCAATGTTCATTTGAGTGAAGTGAAAACGATGAGTACACGTGTCAATCAGACAATCTCATTGCTGGACGTTGATGCCAAGATCATGAAGAAAAATAAAGCTGCAGATCAGGAGCTGGCGATCCGTTTCTTTAGTGTGGCCAAGAAAGAACTTGATTCGAAGACTTTCAATAAAATTAAAGAAAAGGCGATGGTGGCGTGATGGATATTCAGAAAAAAAGAGAAGCATTTGAGCGGCTACCAGAAATAGAAATGGGGCTACAAGAATACCCCGATATAAAGTTTGAAAAAGATGGTTATGTCTACTATGGATCAAATACGATTACAGCACTTGCTGCTTGCTATGTTGGTGGCGCTTGGATGGCATGGCAACTAACCAAAGCCCAAGCGGTGCCGGAAGGGTTTGTTTTGATGCCGAAAGAGCCAACAGATGAAATTATTGAGGCAATGAACGAATTTGATTATCGAAATGATTATTCGGATATGGATGGAGCGTATAGAACCATTGTCGAGACATTAGAAAAAGCCCAGGAAGATGCAGAACGGGAGCAAACCAATGACTCACGTTGAAATGCTCCAAGACCCAAATTTTAAACGCAGCCTGGAAGGTCACATTGTGTCTCATATCAATGCTGAATATATGAAAGCAGGTATGAGTCCCCCACTTCCAAAATTCAGGGATAACATGGCCACTTATGACGAAGCCAATGTCACAAAAATGGCCAATCGGGTCCGTACCGGCATGGTACTATTTGCCCAGGCACTGGATGAAAAGGAGAACGCTAAAAATGTCTGAATTCATCACTGTACCTAAACAACTGGATAAAAATGCCATCCGTAAACTAGCCGAGAAACATTTTGAAGAAAGTCAAAAAAATTGTCCTAATAAATTCGGACAATTTAATGAAACTAACAAAGAAAGATGGATACAAAATTGCATGGGTAAAATTAGGAACTTACATACTGATTTCATCAGAACATTTGAAAGCCTCTAAATAGAGGCTTTTTTTATGGCTTCAGCTATCCCTGTTGTTTTGGCCACCTCAATCGCTTGTTGATATGTAAGTAAATCCTTTCGAATAATATCCAGATTCACATAGCGTTTAAGGCTGTTCCAGTCGTCGTGTAGCGTATATTGCTGAATCTGAGGGATAGTCAGTCCCTGTTCTGCCAGACGTGTAGCAGCCTCATGCCGTAGGTCATGAAAGCGCAAGTCATCGATACCTGCCTGTTTCTTAATTTTCTGCCACTGCTTCGCAATATTATTTTCATGGCATGGAATCAGCATTGATTCATCACCGCCACGTTTAAGCATACGATTACGGATCTCTGGCTGCAGTAGCAGATCAATAATTTCTAATGCCTGGTCTGACACTACAAACCACTTATTATTCGTTTTTTTGGTCGGATGCTTTACGGCTTCCAGATACCACTTTTTATGTTCACGATCAAAATTTTCAATTTTTAACCGTGATAACTCACCCAGCCGTCTACCGGTATAAATATCCAGCCACATAATCAGATGAACCGGCACACTGGAATGATTACGCAGATGAAAGTCGATATAGCCAAAAGTGGTCAGATCTTGCAGCTCTTTAGATGTTGGTAGACGGTCACGTTCTTCAGATTCAGAAATAACACGAGATTTTCTTAAACCTTTAATGGCCTTTTCATATTCATTGAAATCAACTTCCACCCCCCAAAGCAGTTCGGCATGATCCAGGACGGATTTGATGCATTGAAATTCAAATAGGATCGTACTGGGTTCTACCGGATCTAATTTATAACTTTCATTTTTATAACCATCTCTGCGACGTAAAGCATGACTCGCATAATCAGTCCGTTTCAGATCGCAAAGTGGTTTCTGGGAAATATCAAATTTTTTCAGCATCTCAAGGGTAAATGCTTTGGTACGACCATAATCCGAAACTTCAGATTTATACCTCATAATTGCATATGCCAACGGCATCGCTGCAGAAGCCATGGCACCCTTGCTGGTTGACAACAAGTGAGGATTATTTTCTAATCTGTCCTCTTCTCTTTTTAGCCATGCTTTTGCTGACGCTTTCGAACTAAAAGTTTCTGTATCAAAGTATTCTATACCGTCACTTTTTCTGCGGATGTTGATGACCGCTTTATATCGGGTCCCTTTGGTTTTTGATTTTAACTCTGAGATATAGCCCATTTTTGCAACTATTTTTAAGTGACCTGAAAATGTGTTCAATTATAGTTGCAAGCGTTGCAAAAAGATTAGAAAAGATTAGGTAAAATTGTAAATGATTCAACTTATCACAGGTGCTTAAATGACTGATTTAAAACAAAACGTAGATATATCAAGGGTTCCGCGTATATCCGTTGCACCTATGATGGATTGGACTACCAAAGACTATCGTTTCTTTGCCCGTCTGTTTAACCCGAATGTGATTATGTATACCGAAATGGTCACCACGGGTGCGATCATTTATGGCGATGCCAAACGTCATTTGGACTTTAATACGGAAGAACAGCCAATCGTGTTGCAACTCGGCGGATCGAATCCAAAAGATTTGGCGACCTGTACCAAGATGGCGCAGGACTGGGGCTATAACGAAGTCAATTTAAATGTAGGTTGCCCAAGTGACCGGGTACAGAATAATAAAATTGGTGCCTGTCTGATGGCGGAGCCTGATCTAGTCGCAGAATGTATTGCTGAAATGCGTCATGCGGTGGATATTCCAGTGACTGTGAAACACCGCATCGGGATTGATGATATGCACTCTTATGAAGAGATGCTGCATTTTGTCGATACCGTGGCCAAAACCGGCTGCAATAATTTTATCGTGCATGCGCGGATTGCCTTATTAAAAGGTCTATCACCTAAAGAAAACCGCGACGTGCCACCCCTACGTTATGAAGATGTCTACCGTTTAAAACAGGAGCGTCCTGATCTGCTCATCGAGATCAACGGCGGGATTAAAACCTATGCCGAAACCTTGAAACATCTCAAACATGTGGATGGGGTGATGATTGGCCGCGAAGCCTATCATAATCCTTACTTACTGGCTGAACTGGGCCAGTTATGGAATCTGAATGCACCAGACCGTTTTGACATTATGCAACAGATGCTGCCTTATATTGCGCAGCGCATGGCCGAAGGTGCGCCATTATCGATTATTACCCGTCATATTTTAGGACTGTTCCAGAACTTGCCAGGTGCACGTAAATGGCGTCAGGCTTTAAGTGGTGGTAATGCTAAAACCTTGAAAGATGTAGAAACTGCACTCTTTAATATTCAGGAAGCCATGCAGCGTACCGAAGATTATGTACGTGAGCATCAACAAGTGGAATCATAAACAAAAAAAAAGCACCGATGATCGGTGCTTTTTTATAGCGATTGCGCATGAGTTATTGCGTATACGCCGTGATATTACCGACCGGAATCGGCTCTTCCTGATAAGAAACATCTTGTAATGCGGGTTCAGCCACGGGTGTGATCAGAGAGCCGGAGACATTCTGGTTTGGTTCATCTACAGGTTCCAGATCATCCAAGGCTGAGGCCAGTTGCTGTAATTCTCGATCCAGTTGCTGACGATATTTTTCAATTTCAATTTCATCAATAAAAGCAAAGGCATCATCTTCAATCGACCAACTATACCCCCCATCCACCTTAAAGACTTTTACATGAATGGGATATTCCTCACCCTGATAATTCAGATGAGAAATAGCCTGAAACTCATTCCCCTGACGCTGGACAATTTTGACCTTTTTCACGGTAAAACGATAGTGTTGATAATCTCGATTGGAATTAAATTCACGTTGCATCTGCGTTTGAATATTTTTGGCCAGCTCATCCATCGAGACAAAATAACTGCATCCAGTCAGACAGGCGACCATCCATAACATCATGATTTTTTTCATAGCGCCCCTCTTTTTTTCTTTCCACTTCCTGCTTATAGCTGATATACGCAGTATTTTTATCTTTGCTTATTCTGTGATCCATTTTATGCTTTTTTGCAAAAACAATAAACAAACGGCGCTTCGATTAAGACTAAATATTTATGGTTTCTATAGTTTTTTTGAATTAATGATAAAAAATCAGCCATAAAAAAACCCTGATGGATTCAGGGTTTTTCGATACAGATCGTTTTAAAAATCATCATCACTGGATGGATCACGATACAAGGCATCATGAATGGCTTCAATCAACTGCTGGGCAATCTCCTGCTTGGAGGCTTTTTCCAGATCACGTTTGTCTAGCTGATAATGCTCGGCAAAGAATACTGTCATGGCATTTTCATCCGAAGCAAATCCGATATCTGCACGTGAAACATCATTGCAGGCAATCATATCCAGCTTTTTCGCGACCAGCTTTCCGGCAGCATATTCTTCAATGTTGCGGGTTTCTGCAGCAAAGCCGACCATAAATGGACGTTTTTCCTGCTGGGCAATGGTGGCGACAATATCTGGATTTTTCACCAAGGCTACATTCAGTTCATCACCAGTTTTCTTGATTTTATGCTCGGCTACTTCTGCCACACGATAATCAGCTACTGCAGCTGTCGCAATAAAGATATCGCAACCATTTTCCAGCATCTGCATGCTTTCATTCAGCATTTGTACGGCAGAAGAAACATTCTTACGTTTTACGCCATTTGGGGTGTCCAGACTGACCGGACCTGCAATCAAGGTGACATTTGCCCCTGCTGCATAACAGGCGGCAGCCAGTGCAAAGCCCATTTTTCCGGTACTGTGATTGGAAATATAACGCACTGGATCAATCGCTTCGCGGGTCGGGCCTGCGGTAATCGTGACTTGTTTACCCGCAAGCAGGCCAAATTTTTCCGCAATCGCACGTTGAGCTTTATGAAAATATTCAGTCACCTGATGCGCTAAATCTTCCGGCTCAGGCATCCGGCCCAAACCTACATCACCACAAGCCTGTGATCCCGCGTCCGGCATGATCACATGTACGCCATCCTCAATCAAAGTTGCAAGATTGCGCTGCGTTGCTTTCGCCGCCCACATTTGCTGGTTCATGGCAGGCGCCACCCAGACGGGTGCTTTCGTCGCCAGATAGAGGGTACTTAAGAGATCATCCGCCAGACCTGCTGCGAATTTTGCCAAGGTATCACAGCTGGCCGGTGCTACCAGCAACAGATCTGCCCAACGTGCCAGCTCGATATGACCCATGCCGGCTTCTGCTTCAGTATCCAGTAATTCGGTATGTACGGGATTGCCCGATAAGGCTTGAAAGGTTAAAGGTGTAATAAAAGCCTGTGCACCGTGAGTCATGACGACCCGCACATTAAATCCGGCATCTTTCAGACGACGAACCAGAATTGCACTTTTATAGGCAGCAATACCGCCAGTAACGGCCAAAATGATATTTTTATGAGGAATTACACTTAGATCAAAGCTCACGAACAGATTACCTTGCTGTTGCAGTGGGGCTCACAATAGCATTAAATAATCGCATCCCCAAGAGATCAGCTTGCGGGAAAACTGATAATTCATAATAAATAAGTCTAATAACTATGCAATTTTCTATTAAAAACTGGCCGGAACAAGAACGGCCGCGAGAACGCTTAATTCAATATGGCGCAGAAAGTCTGTCCGATGCCGAGCTACTGGCTATTTTTCTACGCTCCGGTTCCCAGCAACATTCGGCAGTTGATCTGGCGCGTTTGCTGATTCAGCATTTTGGTCATTTGACTGCGTTGCTCGATGCACCTTTACAGGAAGTCAGCCAGTTTCATGGCATGGGCATCAGTAAATATACTCAACTGATGGCCGTCAAGGAACTCGGACGGCGTTACATAGCCGAGCACCTGAAACAGGATGCACTGGAACTTACCAATTCCAAGCGGCTGAGAGATTACCTACGTTTTGAACTGCTCGGTGAAACTCAGGAAGTGTTTGCCGTGCTGTGTCTGGATGCCAGTTTAAGAAAAATTGCCTTTAAAAAACTGTTTTATGGCTCCATCAATGCATGTGATATTTCCATTAATCAATTGCTGCGTTATGCAATTAGCCAACAGGCAACCTCAATTGTCATTGCACATAATCATCCGCTGGGCCGGCCCTCTCCCTCCAAGGCTGACCTAGTGTTAACCCGTCAGATTCAACAGGCCTGCCAGCTAGTGGATATCCATCTGATTGACCATTGCATCATCGCCTTGGAAGGCAGCTTTTCCTTTGCTGAGCAGCAACTCATCAAACCGGAAATGCAGTATTGAATAGCACTTGACAAAGCAGGCACAACTCCACAAGATCATGAAAAAAATTGTGATGATTCCAATAAATGATCGTACGTGACCAGCCGACTGTTTTTAAACTGCTGTTTTCCTGGCGGGGGACGATTTTACCTAAAGTTTTGCCACCTTTAGGCGTAGTGATGCTGATGTCAGCCATCATCGGTGGCTTGTCACATATTGGTTATTTTCATTTTCCAGAATTACCCCTGGTCGGCTTTACCCTGATTGGAGTGGTACTGTCGATCTTTCTCGGATTTAAGAACTCGGCCTGTTATGACCGCTGGTGGGAAGCGCGCAAACTTTGGGGCATTTTGATTGCCAATTCACGTCATTTTGACCGTGATTGCCGGATGCTGTCTCAAGGTCGCCGTGAACGTGTAATTCAGCATGTGATTGTCTTTGCCAATGTCCTCCGTGACCGGCTACGCCATCAGACAGCCAATCCGACGGAACTTGTGGAAACCAGCGGCATGAGCCAGCAGGCGGTGACCCAGCTCTATCAGCAGGCCAATGCGCCGCAATATACCTTAAGCCTGATTCAATGGGAGTTAATGCAGGCGCTCAAAGAAGGTGAAATCTCCGACATCATCTATATGCAGATGAATAATCATGTAGCAGAACTAAGTATTGTCCAGACTGGTTGTGACCGGATTGCAACAACGCCTTTGCCTTTTGCCTATTCGGTCTTGCTCAACCGCACCGTCTATTTTTTCTGTTTTATTTTGCCTTTTAGTCTGGGTTCAACGCTTGGTCTGTTTACGCCTTTGCTGGTCGGAATTTTGGCCTATACCTTTTTGGGACTGGATGCTTTAAGTTCGGAAATTGAAGAGCCTTTTGGTACTCAAAGCAACGACTTGCCTCTGGACTCGATGGTGCGTACCATTGAAATTGAACTATTAGGAACGTTGGGTAAACCAACGCCACCACCGATTCAGGCCAAAGATCATAATTTGCTATAATTTATAATTCTTTCCTCGCCCTTTGCTATTAGTAGCGAAGGGAAAATCTTCTCTCAAATGAAAAAGATCGAGGTAAAGGAATGACTAAACAAAACTCTCCCAAATTCCGACCTGCCCCGGTTTAAGACTCGGGACATTACCGAGTTTAATCCAGGGCATATGATCGCCATGAAAATCACTGCCAATCGAAACTTTAAGATCATGTTCAGCAATCATTCGATCCACCATCTGCCGGGTGGAACTTGGCTCAATTGCCGGGGGTAGTTCCACCGCATCTCCACCGAACTTGGCAAAGATTTCAATCAGGTAGCGGATATTGGTCGCAGATAAATCATATTTGGTCGGATGTGCCAGCACGGCGAAGCCGCCACTTTCATGAATCACATGAATCGTGTCTTCAAGACTCAAGCCATCAAATTTGACATAGGCTTTCTTGCCTTCCTTAATATATTTATCAAAAGCCTGTTGTGCACGGTTCACAATCCCCTTTTCTACCAGCGTTTTGGCAATATGCGTCCGTGTCACCCGATCAGAGATATTGTCTACTTTGGCGAGCACATCAATATAAATATCCTCCCCAATTAAAGGAACCAGCAGATCACAAATCTGTTTAGAGCGTTCAGCCCGGATTTTCTTTTGCTGATTGAGGGCTTTTTGTAAAGGCTCAGGATTTTGCATATTTAGCGCGACGATATGCACGCCATAGTTTTTTTTGGTGGCAGGGCGTGACCATTGGCTGGATATTTCCACCCCAGAAATGATCTTAATCTCATGATTTTTAGCGGCTTCCTCAGCCAATGCCAAACCGTCCATGGTGTCATGGTCCGTCAGGGCCAAAGTATGGACGAGTTTTTCCACAGCCGCTTCGACCAATTGCTGAGGACTGAAAGTTCCATCAGAAATATTACTATGTGTATGTAAATCTACGCCGTGCATCTCTATACTATGACATTTATTTGATCAGATTTAGATACTCTAACATGAAAGCACTTTTAGACTTTGTGCCACTCATTATTTTCTTTTATTTATATAAAACTGTAGATCCCAAAGACACTGACCATCAATTGCTGCAATTGATCGGTTCTGCGGGGGGTGTCGACAATAATAATATTCTTGTTGCGACCACAGGTCTGATTATTTCTATGCTGGTCGTCTATGGTGCTTTATTTGTCATGCAAAAATTCCGTCTGGACAAGCAGCAATGGATTGTCTTGTTTATGACGGTGATTTTTGGTGGTATCACCCTGATCCTCAGCGATGATTTCTATATCCGTCTAAAAGCCGTGTTACTGAATCTGGTCTTTGCCGGGGTCTTTTTATTATCCCCTTGGTTTAGCAAGGATAAAAAGCCTCTGATCCAGCGGTTATTTGGTCCAGTATTCAATCTAAGTGAAAAAGGCTGGTTCAAGCTGAACTATGCTTGGGTTGCCATGTTCGTACTGATGTCATTTCTGCATACCTTTTTCGCCTATTTGTGGATGGATGGAAAATATTGGGGCGAATTTACCGCATTCGGTGACATGATCGTGATGTTTTCCTTTATCATTATTCAGTTTATTGTATTGCGCAAATACTTTAAGACCGCTGAATAAGTCCAACTACAAACGATTGAGAGTCATCATGCCATTATTCGTCGTTAGCTGTACCGATCGGGAAGGTACAGTTGAAAAACGCCTCGCGATTCGTCCACAACATCTTGCACGTCTGGAACAGTTAAATGCTGAAGGCCGCCTGATTGTTGCAGGTGCCATGCCTAAGGATCCAGCCAATCCACAGGCCGGTTTTTATGGCAGTACCATTATTGTCGACTTTGACAGTCGTGAAGCGCTGGATACATGGCTACAGGATGAACCTTTCTTAAAAGAAGGTGTGTACGAACACATCGATGTCAAACCATTCAATAAAGCATTCCCTCAAGGATAAGGTTCATGCGTGTTGTTACTGCCAGTATCATTGGCCTATGTTTTATGATTTCTCCAGTATGGGCAGTCGAAGTTGCGCCTGCTCCTGTAACTCAGGAAAATCAGACAGCACAACCTCAAGGGACAGCGGTGACTGCCCAAACCCAGTCTACGCCGAAACCTGCCATTATTCCTGCCGTAGCATCTTCTGCCCAGCCGGTGCCACCTGCCGAGAATAAGCCATTAACTGCAGAAGAAATCGCCAAGCTCAAAGCCCAGCAAGATGCCAAGGTGAAAGCTTTGGTCAAAGATCAGGCCACCCGTTTGCAGCAACTGGAAAAAGCCAATCTGGAAGCACTATCGCAAAATCAAGAATTACAGCTCAAGAATGATAATCTTGGGGTGCAGGTACAGGTGCTGCAAAGTGAACGCAGTGCGCAGATGTTCCTCTACGGCGCTGCAACATTGGCAGTAGGTGTGCTGCTGGGCTTTCTGATCGCGAGCTATGTTTATACCAAACGTCGTCGTCAATGGTAAGCTATAGCCCTTCCCGATATCTTTAAGGTTGTACCCGTTTTGTCGCACGCAATTCAAACTGCCGATCTGGATTGGCAATTGGTGGATGGCATTGATGTGCCTGTGTCCAAGCAATTTGGTGATGTGTATTTTTCCAAAGACAATGGCTTGCTGGAAACCCGGCATGTCTTTTTAAATGGCAATGATCTCACGACGCGTCTGGCAGATTTAAAACCTTTTGAATATTTCTGTGTCGGTGAAACGGGTTTTGGTACTGGTTTAAATATTCTGGCGCTGTGGCAGCTCTGGCAACAGGTGCGTCCGGATAATCACAGTCATCTGCATGCGATTTCAGTTGAAAAATTTCCTCTTTCCAAAGCTGATCTGATTCGGGCCTTAAATGCCTGGCCAGAACTCAAGCCTTTAGCTGATCAACTCATCTCTCAATATCCGATGCCAATTGCCGGCTGTCATCGTCTCAGTTTTCCTAAAGAACGATTCAGTCTGGATCTATGGCTGGGTGATGCACATGATGTTTTCCCGGTGATTGAAAAAACTGCGCCGGTGAACGCCTGGTTTCTGGATGGTTTTGCGCCTTCCTGCAATCCGGACATGTGGGAAGAAAATGTTTTAAATAATATTGTACGTTTATCCGAGATTGGGACAACTTTCGCCTCTTTCAGTGTTGCTGGCGTTTTAAAACGTGGCTTAAAAAATCATGGGATTTCAATTTCCCGTCCACGTGGTTTTAAGCATAAGCGTGAAATGCTGAAAGCGATCTGGAATCCGGCTGAAGAGACTGAAAGTTCATTAATACCAGAAATCACTCAAAAAAAAACTGAGCGAGATACAGAGACCAATATCAGACCTCGCCAAATCGCTGTGATTGGCGCTGGAATCGCCGGTTTAAGTACAGTCTGGGCATTCGCTCAACGTGGTCATCAAGTCACGATTTACGACCAGTCAGCGCCACTCTCAGGAGGTTCTGGCAATCCACTGGCTTTGCTCAATCCCAAACTCTGTCCGGTTGAGCAAAGTGCTGAACATCTGATGACATTGGCCTGGCAACATGCCTTAAATCATTACCAAAAATTTAAAGCTTTCCGCCCGATTCAGGTGAATCAACTGGCCTTAAAAAATCCTGAACAGCTTTTAGGATTAGCAGATGAATATCCTGAAGAAATTCTTGCTGTACAAGATACAGAGTCGCAAGAGCTTCAAACTGCATTTCCAAGTTTAAAATTACTAGAAGCTGGCGCGGTTTCTCCTCATCAATTGCGTGATGAAATTCTACAGAATGTAAATATCCGATATAAACAGGCCAAAATTAGCCATATTGAAGCGGCTACAAAACCTCAGCTATTTTCAGATGAACAGGATCTAGGTGAATTTGATCATGTCATTGTCTGTACTGCGCGAGAAACAGCACAATTCTTTGCAGATTATCCGGTTTTGAAACCGATTCGCGGACAGGTCAGTTGGCTAAACAATAAAACTCAGCCTTTAAGTCAAAATATTGCCTATAGCTACGGCGGTTATTGTATGCAACTGGATGCTGAACATCTGATCTTGGGTGCTTCTTTCTATCCAGGTCGGGATGATATCGAGGTGTTAGCAGAAGACCATGTGCATAACTACGAACTGATCCACAGTGTCTTCCCAGAATATGCACAATCATTACCAGCTACCGAGACTTGGCAAGGTCGTGCCTCGGTACGCGCGCAAAGTCAGGATTATTTTCCCCTACTGGGTAAAATGAAAGTGGATGAGGAAATTTACAGCTTTGCCGGTCTCGGTTCTAAAGGTTTTCTGTTTGCGCCGCTCTGCAGTGAAATTCTGGCAGCCCAGATTCTCGGTGAAGCCTGTCCGGTGCCATCCAGTTTAGTAAAAAAACTCAGTGTGACTCGTTTTCAAAAGAAAGTGAAAATGAAGAAACCGTATTTTAAGCTACAAATTTAATTACTATTTTGAATGAATCCCCCTAAACCCCCCTTTAAAAAAAGGGGGGGGGACTTTTCTCTACTTTTATGAATAAATAGAATAGATGTAGCTCCTCCCTTTAGAAAAGGGAGGTTGGGAGGCATTAAATCTCACCCATTAAAAAAGCGCCTTGCGGCGCTTTTTTTGACAGAATGCTTATGCACCCTGTTCAAGCGGTAAGCCTGCATCACGGGCAGCACGAGTACCACCCATCAGAATGACATATTCACGGGAGCTGTCAAAACCCTCTAGTTTTTCCGCAGCACGTGGAGCTTTACTGCCCCCACCACACAAGATGTAAATGGGTTGATCCGCTGACACCTGAGTTAGGCTTTCTGCTGAAAGATCGTTAATGGGCTGATTCACCGCCCCTTTCACGTGTGCTTCAGCAAAAGCACTTGAATCGCGTACATCCCAGATAATTGCATTTTCTGGGAACTCAAATGTTGTAATTTCTTGCTTACGGATCATTGCGCACTCCTTTGATGTAAAACAACACTTGGCAAATGAAGAAAACATCCCTAGCATCTCAGATATTCTTTCCCTTTGTAAAGGTCTAAACTATGCCTTCTTTCGATATTGTTTCTGAATTAGAAATTTTTGAAGTAAATCATGCAGTTCAAAACACCCAAAAAGAAATTGCGACCCGCTTTGATTTCCGTGGTCAGGACGTTTCTATTGAACTGAATGAAAAAAACAAGGAAATCAAAATCTCGACTGAAAGCGATTTCCAGTGTGAACAAGTCTATAGCATGCTGGAAAGTCATTTCTTTAAACGCAAAGTCGATATTCAGGCGCTTGATCCACAAAAAATGACGGCTTCTGGCAAAAATGTGATTCAGGTCATCAAGCTTAAAGATGGTCTTGACTCAGATACCGCAAAAAAAATTAATAAAGCCATTAAAGAAAGTGGGATTAAGGCGCAATCTTCTATTCAGGGCGACAAGATTCGTGTGACTGATAAAAAACGCGATACATTGCAGCAAGTAATGGCATTCTTGAAAGAACAGCAATTTGGTTTGCCTTTACAGTTCAATAACTTTAAAGATTAAGACAGCAACGTCTGTAGAAGGAATTATGGCAAAGAACAACCGATTAGCCAGATTAGTCAAAGCCACTGCACGATTACCGCAAGGCATTCGTACTGCTTTGTTAAGTAAAACTTTTGGCCGGGTGGTCCCGATGGTCGGCTCTGCCAAGATTCGTTATGAGGAAATGAGTGCGTCCAAAGTGGTAGTAAGTATGGCCAATCATAAAGCCATGCAGAACCATATCGGACAAATCCATGCATGTGCAATGGCCCTGCTGGCAGAAACAGCAACCGGGTTTGTAACCGCAATGAATGTACCGGATAGCGCAGTGGTTTTGATTAAGAGTCTAAAAGTAGACTTTAAACGTCCGACCAAAGGTGCCCTGACGGCAGTTGCTACCTTGACTGCTGAACAGCAACAGCTTATGCAAAGTTCAGACAAGGGTGAAACTCTAGTTCAAGTTGTGGTACGTGACGAATCGGGTGAAGCACCGATTCAATGCGAGATGCTCTGGGCCTGGATTGCCAAAAAGCAATTGAAGCAGACTTGATATCAATACAGACAAAAAAAATCCCAGATCATTAATCTGGGATTTTTTATGAGACGAATTATGACTTCTGCTGAGATTCTAGAAACTTCTGTTTTGCTTCTTCTGGAATCGGACGTTTATTGCCCTTCACATCCACTGCCACAAAGGTAAATACCCCTTCAGTCACGCGTACAGGCGGACGTGAGTCGTCATGGCTATCCCATACTTCAATTTCCATCTGGATGGAGGTATTGCCGACTTTTAAAATTTTGGTATAGCAGCTAATCACATCACCGACTTTTACCGGAACCAGGAAGGTCATCTGGTTAATCGAAATCGTGGCACAACGTCCCTTTGAAAATCGTTCTGCGTGAATCGCGCCTGCCAAGTCCATTTGTGAAACGATCCAGCCACCAAAGACATCACCACTCCAGTTGGTATCTGCAGGCATTGCGATCGTCTGTAGGGAAAGAATCCCCTCTGGTCTTACTTGAGAATCTGACACTTTCACTCCAGGCATTTGAATTAGGGTTGGGTATTTAACTGCTGATCAAGCCATTTTTGCAGCTCGCTTGACCGTAATGCACCGCTTATTCTAGCAATTTCGTTGCTTTTATTCATCAACACCAGCGTCGGAATACTGCGAACATTAAATGCCGAACTTAAGCGAGGATTCGCTTCTGTATCAATTTTTGCAAAAACCACATTTGGATATTGCTGGGCGACAGTCGCAAAATGCGGTGCCATCATTTTACAGGGACCACACCATTCTGCCCAGAGATCAATCAGGATTGGCAAGTCACTATGCGTGACAAACTGGCTGAAATTCTGCTCATTCAGCTCAATTGGTACCAGTGGAATCAGGGCTTGATGACATTGACCACAAGCAGGGTTGGCAGTGAGTTTATCTTCAGGGACACGGTTTTTGGCCAGACATTCCGGACATACAATAATCATCTAGCGCACTCCAATATGTTGATGTAAGAATTCTAATTGGGTTGAAACGGCTTTTTCAAACCATTCACCATGATAAATATCAAAATGCCGGATATTCCACTCCTGATATTGTACAAACGGTGCAAGATTGGTTACGGTTTCGCGACTGGATTCAATAGGAATTAAACTATCCAGTTTTGCTGCAATAAACAGCACCGGAATGGTGATCTTCCTCACCTCCTGAATCGGTCGATAACGCATCAGTTTAAAGAATGCCCGTGCAGGAATGTGACCACTCCAGTAATAATCCGGATTGACAATCGACAGATAACCTTCATAACTGTCCTGTGTCGGCATAAAACAGAGTTCATGCGGGTCAACCACAGGTAAGGTCTTCGGTGTCATACCAACCTTGGCCCCCATATAGTCCTGACTGGAAACCTTAAGCGCCTTGGGGAGTTGCTGTAAAGGATATAGTTGGGCACTTTCAGCCCCATCGACAAAAGGCACCTGTACCATCGCCGCCTGAATATTTTTCATTTCCGCTGCCAATGTCAATACATGCCCACCACTTAAGGCCGTTCCCCAGAGCACAATCCGTTTACTGTCAATCGATTTGCGTTCCTGAATATGCTTGATCATGGTTCGCCAATCATCGAGCTGGGCATTAATCGACACCAGTTCACGCGGGCGTCCGGTGCTGCCGCCCCAATAGCGATAATCAAATAAAACCACTGCATAGCCGGCACTGGCAAAACGCTGGGCATATTGCACCAGTTTAAATTGACGTAAGGCAGCCAGACCATGAGCCATCAGGATTACGGCCGGTTTTTCTATATTTTTAGGCCGATAAAAATCCGCAGCAATCACGTCCTGACCACTTTTGACATACAGTGGTTCAACTGTATAAGCCTGCATACGCGCTCCATTGCGTTATCTTATGGTTATCATCATTTATAAAAATTTCAGAACAGGTTCAGCATGTTTTCAGCTTAATGCTATCATAAAGCATATCGATATAAATGAAATGATGGAGTGGCGTCATGAGCGAAAATGTAGGTTTTGCTGGTCAAATTGGTCCGGAACACGTAACTCAAGTGGTTGAGAAAGGTTTTAAATCGATTATCAACAACCGTCCGGACATGGAAGGTGGTTCTGAGCAGCCAAGCAGTGCACAAATCGAGGAAGCTGCACGTAATGCCGGTCTGGATTATGTATTCCAGCCAGTAGTAGCCGGTCAGATTACTGAGCTTGATGTACGCACTTTTGCCAATCATTATAATGAGTTACCAAAACCGATCTTGATGTTCTGCCGTACTGGAAACCGCTCGAATAACTTATATCAACTGGCAAAACAGATGGATCTGCTGGATGACTAATTTGTTCTGGAAAGGTGTGGTACTGGCCAGCTGTTTAAGCTGTGCCTCACTGGTTGTTGCTGCAAATAATCTAAGCCATGCACTGACCTCTACAGTCAGTGTTTCAGGGCAAATGACCACCAACAAGTTCCAGCAATTGATTCAACAAGGCTTTAAGTCTGTAATCGTGAATCGACCCGACCAAGAACAAGGGAATCAGGTCAAGGTTGGACAGCTGCGTTCAATTGCTGAAAAGTCTCAAGTGAGTGTGATTTATCAGCCTGTGAATAGTGGTCAGATCTCTCAAGCCAATATTGAGGAATTTGCTCGATATTATAATGAGCTACCTAAACCTATTTTGATGGTTTGCCGGAGTGGTACACGTTCAGCGACCTTGTTTAACCAGGCTAAATCTCAAGGATTGATTCATGAATAAAATCTTAGTTGTGTTATGTCTGAGCTTGACCTTTATCGGCTGTAGTTCAATGAACTTGAAGCCAACTGTAGGCGTAAGTGTGGGAACATCAATTTAAGTTTTTAAACTGCAGTCCCCATAAAAAAACAGCGCCGAAGCGCTGTTTTTTATGGCATCAGAGATTATGAATAATCAACATAGAAATTTGACACTTTGCCATTAGGTGCTGTAGTTGTCACTTTAAAGCTGTCCCCTCTAGCACAGTCTTTTAATTTATATTCGTAATAGCTTGAAACAACAATATTTGCAACTGGGTTACTTCCTGTTGCTAACTCTGCAGAACATGATTTGTTATTTTCTGTAGCATCTTCTGCTGTAACAGTGACAGATGTGCCGGAAGGCATCGGTGTCGTCAATGCACTTTTACCATAAAGATTAAAGCTTAATGAACTATCACTTGCTTTTAAACCTTGAATAGTCGCAGTACTATCAGCAAAGTACACAATAACTTGTTGACGTAAAATTGCTGAAAGTTGATTATCACAAGTTCCCTCAATATTCGGCTCCCTGAAGGTAGATGCCGCACATGACGCACTTGTTCCAGTCGTTATTCTATCGTACTTAAACTCACCTATTTCATTGTCATATGTAAGGCTTTCGTTATCATCACGGAAGAAGCTGCCAATATTTTTAGTTAATATATCAACACCTGGTGTATAAGTATTATCACCATTTTTATCTGTATAACTTTTATCACCTTCAACATAAGCCAATATAGTCACACGACCATCTGCTGAACGTGGATTCTGTGTGCTGATTTCTACTGAACATTCAGCATTTGAAGTTGAGCAAGAACCCCCAACTTTACCACCTTCAGTGACGAAGTTAACAACTGTTCCATCAGGAACATCATTGCCATTACGATCAGTAAGTCTTGCAACAAGGGTTGCCTTGTCACCATCCATATCATTTTGCAGTGAGTTTTTACTCAAAGACAAACTAAAACTGTTCTGTGTCGCCCGCCCTGTCGTAATTGTTACATTTTTTGACAGTGCTGTGAATCCTGACGATAAAGTCGCACTAATTTCGACAGGTCCAGGAATATGACCAGGATAAATATTCACAAGCACTTTTCCAGCACTATCAGTTTTGACAGTTCTGTTTGCTGTATTACTCAAGCTAACGAAACTTGTTCCTTGCGGAGCTTTTACTAAACTTAGAGTTACGTCTTGGTTAGGGAGAGCTTTTTCATTTGAATAAACAGTGAATTCGACTTGGCTACTTGATGATGACCCACTACCAACAACAGGGATTGAAATCGCTTTAGAAGTATATACGGCAGAGGTTGCTGTTGCAGCCTCTACATTCACAGAAACTATTTTTGCGTTGGATGGTGAGTTACTTGGTGTAACTTTAATCTCTTGTTTTCCACTACATAGGTTACCAGATACATCATAAGCATAATATGTATTGGAAATATTGCCTTCGCTTGTAGAAATTACACTTGGTTGAGCAAAACTACCGCAATCTGCTGAGAAAGTAACTTCTTGATTATTTTGATAGTTGCCATTAGTATCCTGAACCAAAAGTGTAAGCAGTGTAGATCCACCTGAAACTAAGATTTTGCTCGCAGCTTCAAATTGATCAATGATAATGTCTGTTTTAACAAAACTTACATTTTTTGACTGAGCAGCGCTTTGATTATTAAATGAAGCTGTTACAGAAATCGTATATGGACCTGTAACATTCGCATTGGTTGGTGTAACACCAATAGTTGCTTCACCATCAGCATTTGTCAATACTGAATTATTCGTTGTACTAAAAGTCATATTTTCGCCAGAGAATGCAACCAATGCACCACTGACGGGTTTACCACTTCCATCACTTACTTTAACTGTTGCGACAGTACCAAGCGCTGATATGATTTCTGTTTTTTTACCATTCGAGTCTTTGAGTGAAAATTCAGTGACATTAAGCGCTTGAACCTCAGCAGGACCACCAGGACTTTGTCCATTACCACCTGAATTTCCAGTCTCATTATAAAAACCGTCACTCCCCCCACCTCCACACCCAGCCAACACCAAAGCTAAAGTAAGAGCAGATAATTTCATACTTAATTGTTTACTAATCATTTAAATCCCCAAGACCCTCTATTATAGAGTTTGTTATCAATCTTTATTTAATTATGCGTTATGTAACCATAATTAAGATTTTATGTAAACAAAGGTAAGTCAAATGTTTTGTATGCTAGCTTATATAAAATGATTTTTTTATAAGGGTGATCCATGTACGACCTCATCATTATTGGCGCAGGCACTGCAGGGATCAGTGCTTATAACGAAGCCATCAAATACACCCAAAATATTTTAATTATTAATGACGGCCCATGGGATACAACCTGTGCACGTGTCGGCTGTATGCCAAGCAAACTTCTGATTTCATCTGCAAATCGTATGCATGACATTCAATCCGCGAAAGACCTCGCTTTACAACATGAAGCTGTAGTAGATACTTCAGGTGTGATGCAACGCCTACATAGCTTAAGAGAACGTTTCATTCGTGCAACCCTAAAAGGTGTTGATCGATGGGAGGCTTCACATAAAATTTCTGGTCATGCAACGTTTATTAATGCCCATACAGTTGAAGTCAATGGAAAAGCTTATCAGGCTAAAAGCTTCATTATTGCGGTTGGTTCACGACCTAATATCGATAAAACATTCAAGAAAGAATTAGGAGATAAATATCTAACTTCTGATGAGATATTTGAACTTTCTCAATTACCCAAGTCTTTAGCAGTGATCGGAAGCGGTGTGATTGCCATTGAACTGGCACAAGCCATGCAACGACTGGGCGTAGACACTACCCTGTTCGCTCGTAGCCAAAAAGTAGGTGCCTTAACCAGCTCTGCTTTACAAAAGCTGGCACAGGAGCAATTGAGTAAAGAACTCAATATCAAGTTCAAAATCTTGCCAGATCAAGTTAAAAAACAAGCTGGTCATATCCAGATTAATTTTACTGAAAATGATCAAGCTCAAACTATTCAAGTTGAATATATTTTGGGTGCTACAGGCCGTCAGACTAATCTGGATCGATTGGGTTTAAATCAGTTAGATCCTAATTTTGCTGATATCAAAAAATTGCCTATCAATAAAAAAACCAAACAACTCGCAGATATGCCGATATTTATAGTGGGTGATGCCGCACCTGATGCCCCCATTCAGCACGAAGCTGCTCATGCTGGTAAAGAAGTGGTTCATAACTGTTTAAATTATCCCGAAATTAAACCGATTCCCGCACTCACCCCACTGGCAATCGTATTCTCTCACCCGGAAATGGCGATTATCGGGCAAAGTTTTAAACAGTTAGAAAAGCAAAATATTGAGTTTATTCGAGGATTTGCCTCCTATGAAAATCAAGGACGTGCACTGGTTCTTGCTGAAAATAAAGGTGGTATTGAAGTTTATATTGATAAAAAATCAGGCAAATTATTAGGCGCAGAACTCTTCTGTTCACAAGCTGAACATCTTGGCCATCTTCTGGCCTGGACCATTGATGCAGATCAGGATATTCATCAAATCCTGGCAAAACCTTTTTATCACCCAACACTGGAAGAAGGTCTCAGATCTGCTCTTAAACATGCTCGTCGTCAATTTGATGCATTGTAAGTGTTTGCTGACGCTCATTGAGTACATTAATCAAACGGTAACTGTGCGCAACTAAGCGATCTAACCAACGCTGAGCAGCCAATAACTCAAAAGTTTTGGCTGCATTCAGCTGATACGTTGAGGCATAAATATTAGTTTTTTCACGTAATTCGCTACGATGCTGTTTACTCCACTGTTTTAGATGTCCCATTTCAATATACAGTTGGCTCAAATCTTCAGATGAGCGAGTATCTAGCATGCTATTTCCAGCATTTTCCAGAATCTGGATAAAATCCAAGGCAAGTTGATGAATCGCGGGTTGGGTACGAATACTCACAACATGCTTTAGATTTTCCAAATCACTACGCAACACTTTCAGATAAACCATCATCCTTAATAAGCTAAACAGCCGACTTTGATCAGTGCTATTTTCAGGCACAACAATTTTTTCTAAATAATCCTGTAATTTGTAAATTAATTCGTCTTGCTGTTTTAATTCATTGGCCGAAACCAATTCTGCTGACTTGATGGCTTTTAGAATCCAGGAATATTGGGTCAATATGGTTTTAAAGATCACTTGTTCTGCCGTATTAATTGCGACCGCAGGCACTGCCAAACTGGCTCCATCTAAGGCCTGTAATAATGAATCTTCATGTGCCGGAATATATTTCACCAACAGCTGTTCAAAGGGGCGAATCAATGGCATAAAAAATAAGGCACCAAATACACTGAAGACTGTATGAAAAGCTGCCACAATGACCACATGATCCCAACCAGATAAAAAATACTGTGGTTGATACAGCCATAAAAACAAGGGAACCAAAATACAAAATGCAAAAATTGCACTCACGACATTAAAACAGACATGCACAGCAGCAGTTCGTTTTGCATTCGCATTTGCACCGATGGCTGCCAGTACTGCAGTTGCAACGGTTCCAATATCTGGCCAATGACGAGCACAAGCGCTTGATCGAGCTGAATCGCCTGACTTGCTAATGCAGCAAGTGTCGCTGTAATGGCGGCACTAGAGGACTGCAAAATCACAGTCATGACCAAACCGAAAAGTACCAATAACAGCTTTGCAGCAAAACTTTCGGTCGAGAAAATTGAAAGATCGAGATGTTCTGCGACACCTGACATTGCTACTTGAAGCAAATCAATTCCAAAGAAAATCAGGCCGAATCCCGCAAGCGCCAAGCCGGTAAGCGCTGTACGTCCATGTGCTAATATTTTAAGTAAAGCGCCTATGGCAATGAGAGGCAAAGCCACTTGTCCAATAGAAAACTTTAAACCTAAAAAAGCCACAATCCAGCCAGTACTGGTTGTACCGATATTGGCGCCAATAATTACACCAATGGCTTGCGAAAAAGAGAGTACGCCTGCACTGACAAAGCCAATGGTTGCTAGAGTCGTGGCTGTGGAGGATTGCACAATCAAGGTCAAGGCAATACCTGAAGTCATTGCTTTAAAAGGAGAACCAGTAAACCGACCTAACCATTGTCTTAATGTTTCACCTGCAATATCTTTAAGGCTCTCGGTCATTAAAGTCATACCAAGCAAAAATAAACCGATTCCACCACAGAGCTGTGTAAATACCTCAAACACGCAGATTCCTAGGCTTTAAATTTTAATGATTAAAACATAATCAGGCTGATTTAAAAACAGCAAATAACCTTGAGTAAATTCAGAATATTATTTTTACTATATTTAATTTTGCTATAAATCCCGCACATAAAAAAACACCCCCTGCTGATGCAGGGGGTGTTTTGAATAATGAGCTGGCGATGACTTACTCTCACATGGGTAACCCCACACTACCATCA